>JABFRB010000005.1 GCA_013141385.1 Bacteroidales bacterium
ATTAAAAATCTAATTATAAACAGGGAACATTATTCCCATTAAAACAAATACTTTATGAAGTTACCGTCAGAAAGTTCTTCGAGTGAGGTATTGGTTAACTACTCTGTTTACACATCGGTACGGGTGGATGTTAAACATGAAACCAATCAATTATCCGCTCCAATAGTTGATGCTTACGAAGCATTAGAAACAAAAATTACAGAACGAAAAAAGAAGACAAAGGAAAGTGCTGCAAAGCTGGCAATGCGCGACGAAAAAAACGATTGTTGCGATAGTGCAGTTGTAAATTTATCGTTAGAGCTCCTAAGTGCCACTGGAAACAACAGGGAGGATATTCGCTATAAGAGTTTATTTACTAAAACTCCAAGTAGAATAACAGTACAACCAATTAAAGATAAATCGAGCGATGTAAAAGTATTAATACAAAAACTTAGTACCAATAGTGGGGATGCTATATATGCAAAGCATTTATCATTAATACAAGCGGCAGTAGCTGAGCTTGATGAAGCAGAAGCAAGCTACCAAACAGCATTGGTAAATGAGCAAAGCAGCTACGATTTCGAAAGAGCATCCCAAGCAGCATTACGCAGTACCTTAGTAAGAACCTACGGAAAGCTTATTGATATAGCAGGGAAAAAGAATGCAGATAATTATTTTAAGAAATCAGCAGATAAAAAGAAGAAAGAAAAAAAACAGGGAGAAAAACCCATTGAGCCTTGAGTAAATAGAATGATATAAAAGTAAAACCCTTTACGGAAATCTAATCTCACAGGATAACATTTCCTCCCTCGAAAGTGTCTGCACATTTTGATTTTTGCTCAAAGCTCCCCAGCAAAGCAAAAAACACAAAAGGAGCAGACACTTTTGTTTTATCTATCTCCAATTTGATATAATAGAATATGGCTGTTAGTAAAACCCAAAAAAAGATAAAATTGCCTTTTGATAATTTATAATAAATTGCTAAGTTTGGAGAAAAGTTAAACAAAAGGTGTATAAATAAACCTTTGGTTGGATGTAAATGAGTTGGCGGTAAGCATGAAGAATATTAGCGAGTGAAAATCACAATAATATAATGATTAAATTAGTCTAATTATTAAACTCTTAATTAAAACCAAAATGAAGTTAGTTGAAAAGATTAATGCAAATGCGCTGAATTTTCAAATTCAAGATTTAAAATCAATTGAGACAAATAAAGCATTGGAATTATTATTTTACTCAATTAGGATGGCTATTTCAAATGATACCTTTGAAACAGACGAGGAGATAGATGATATTTTAAAGTTTCAATTTTACTTGTCAATAATTTACAAAAACCATATTGGAAAGGTAATGATAAAGGGAATTTAAACTACGATGATTATTTTCAATCTAAAATGGATATTAAATTTGCAAATGATAGAAATGGCGCTATAAATCAATTGTTCAAATTGTGGCTAGATAAAAAGACAATTACTATAGAATATAATCTCCGGGGGTTAGAGTTTTTAACGAGTGAATCATTTTATGAATTTGATAAATCTGTAATAAAGATGATAATTAACATCCTCAAACCATTTATAGATAAAGCAGAACAAGTAATAAATAATGAAACTGCTATTTGCTAAATAATGTAAAATACTACATATATCCAATTCTTTATAAAGAAATTATTAATCTTATTATTATGCCAATAAATTTAAATTACGACGACCCTATTACAATTAAGCGTATACTTGGAATTATTCAGATTAAATATCCGTCACTTGGTATTGGTGATTATGTTTCACAAGCAGATAAACAAGCAGATGGTGTTCCTGTCTTTTTAACTAATGGTAGAATTGTAATTGATTTTTCTACAATTAATGATGTTGGTTCAGCTAATTCATTACCTGATTATGGGGCTAGATCAGTTTCGACATTTATTTCTAATAATCCTATGACAAATCAACCAACTATAGTTCAATCAAAAGTTCCTAGATTATCACTTTGGCAAAAATTGTTTGTTCTTTTGGGATTTAAAAATAATGACAGCCGCTAACAAATGCTAAAGTTAATGTAGGTTTCAGAGGTTTTGCAAGTGCAGTTCCTGCAGACAAGGGTTGTCTCAATTTATAAGGACGTAGCCACGCAATCCAGCACTGCGCATAGCTGCGATCGTTAGAATCAAGTCAAAATAAATATGATTAGAGAAATAAATAATCTTTCAATTTGTATTTTCAATTATCTTGGGAAGGTATTTGCACATAAATCTAGAATGTCCGAAACAGGAATCACAGATTTTTTGTTCAATCATATAATTCTATCTTCTGTTTTTACTGGAAACATAAGATTATTAAAACTAAAATCGAATATTGAATCTGTCTTTGGAAACGATTTAGACTTATTTGTCAAAGTTGGCACTAACCAATATAAATGGTTTGTATTCCAAGCTAAAGTCGCCGAATATACAGGGGCTTTTAATGACTTAAAAAAGAGAAATAAATTAAGTTTTCCACAATGGTATAAATTGAAAATCCACCAACTGCTTTTTGATAGTCAACCATATTATTTATTCTATTATGGACAATCGAGCATAAAATCAAGAAAGATAAAAGGCAATATTGGCTTTACAGATTGTATGGGAAATGCAAATTATCGTGAATTAGGATTATCAGCAGTAGAATTGGACGAAGTTATAAAAAACCGAAAAGGAAAAGGAATTTCACAGCTAACATACTTTAAAGATTTTTTTCCTAATAACGTAAGAGCATTTAGATATTTTTTCTGTCAAAACGGAATTGATAAAACTGCAAGTCGTTACTATTCTCTTGAAGAAATTATTGAAACTCGTTATTATAACGAAATTAATTTAGAATCCTTAAAAGAGTCAATGAATGAATCCGACGAAGAAGACTTGGAGGAAATTATTATAGAAAGTGGACAAGGAAATACGAGAATAGTTTTGGACTTACAATCGGATTAAGGCTCCCGCTCAACGAAGTTTAGCGAAGCATAACTTCGTCGTAATTAACCGAACGAATCCCGAAGGGATCAACGAAGTCAACTGAGCTCATCGAAAATAAATAGAGGTCTTAAACCGCACCAATACCAAATTAAAATTCCCCGGCAAAGCAAAAACACAAAAAGAGCAGACACTTTTGTTTTTCCCATCTCCAATTTGATGTAATATAGAATATGGCTATTTATAAAAGACCAAAAAAGATATCAATAATGCTGGTTAAAATTTATTTATGAACTGTCAGGACATAAAAGAAGTAAAGCCACTGAGATTTATATAGATGTAACAGAAAAGAGTAGCAGAAAAATTCGATCTCCCCGCTCGGCGAAGTTTAGCGGAGCGTAACTTCGTCGTTTTTAAATAGCGGTCTCTGACCGCACAAATACCAAATTAAAACCATTGACTTATTAGAAACCCACTACTTTGCTACTAGAATGTCCACAGGTTATAAAATAGAAGATCAAGCAGCATTATACTACCTAACACTTCAAGTTGTGGATTGGATAGATATTTTTACAAGGCAGATTTACCGTGATATTGTAATCGACAGTATCAAATACTGTAAGCAGAACAAAGGACTGCAAGTATTTGGTTACGTAATAATGTCAAACCATTTACATCTAATAGCCAATAGCCCAAACGGTCATTTAAGCGAAACGCTAAGGGATTTCAAAAAATTTACTGCACGAACAATTATTAGCACCATAGCTAATGGCAATGAAAGTCGTAGGGATTGGATGCTGAATAGATTTGAATTTAATGCAAAGCAACATAGCCGAAATGAGAAGTATCAGTTCTGGACACACGAGAATCATGCTGTTATTCTGTACTCTAATGATTTTATTCAAGAAAAGCTGGAATACTTACATAACAATCCAGTACGAGCAGGAATAGTAGAAAAACCAGAAGAATACTTATACTCAAGCGCACGCAATTACGCTGATTTGGATGGACTACTCGAAGTTTCTTTTATTGATTTGAAGTGGAAAACGTATTAGTAGGAATTTAATGCGGTCAGAGACCGCTATTTAAAAACGACGAAGTTACGGCTATCGCCTAAACTTCGCCGAGCTGAGGGGGGGGGGATAAAACCCTATTAAGTTAGCGGTAATTATATGGCTAAAAACTGAGTTCTTGTTAAAACGATTACGAATGAAATAAATAATATAATGAAACAAATATTATTCTGCACAATTTGGATTTTTATTGTATTTTCTTCATGCAATAATTACATAAATAATAATACATCTACTTCTGGAATTGAGATATCAGAACTTATTAAACAAGCGAATGATTTTTACCAGAAAAGTAATTATGAAAAAGCAGTAATGCTTTATGATAGAATAATAGCGATAGATACAACTATAGGAGAAGTCTATTACAATAGAGGATATTGTAATTCACAAATTGATGAATACAAAAAATCAGTTGACGATTACTTAATGGCAATAAAACATGGATATAAGACAAAAGATGCCATATTTAATTTAGGTTTTGCATATAGTTTATTAGAAAACGACACATTAGCACTTAAATATTTCTTAAAAACACTAGAATTGGAGCCTAAACAACCTGATGCAACTTTAAGAGTAATTGAAATAAAATTAAAATTTGCAATGATTGAGTTATATATGAAAATGGGTTATAGTCATGAAGAGGCATGTAGAAAAGTAAAATCTGACGGCCATTGACATATATGAATTGACAATTGATTGAAAAATTGAGAAAATAACTACCTCGCTCGGCGAAGTTTAGCGAAGCGTAACTTCATCATTTTTATATAGCGGTCTTAGACCGCACCCCGCTAGCGCGGATTTGCAACCGACCAAAGGGAGTTCAGCAAAGCTAATCCGTGCTAGAATTAAAAGTAATACATATAGTAATTGGCAATAAAATTTAAACGAATAGGAATATTCCCGCTTTGCAAATCTTTTCATCAATATCGCACTTTGCGATATATTATATAAAATCCCAGAAACTCAACGAAGTTGCGGCTATCGCCTAAACTTCGTCAAACTTCCGTGATTTTAAATGGTTGCGTTGGTTTAGTTATCGGTTGTTGATTGTCTGTTAGATTTTGAAATTTGTCCTAAACTGTCTTATAAATCATTTGATAATCTCACCAAATCTTTTAATTCTTTATTACTAAGTTCACCAAGCCATTTCTCGCCAGAACTAACGGTTAAATTGGCAAGGTCTTTTTTATCTCTTATCATTTCGTCAATACGTTCTTCCAATGTACCCTTATTAATGAGGCGGTGAACAATTACTTTGTTTTTCTGTCCAATTCTATATGCCCTATCCGTTGCCTGTGTTTCAACTGCGGGATTCCACCACAAGTCATAGTGAATAACATTTTGTGCTTGAGTCAGATTTAGCCCAGTACCACCCGCTTTAAGCGATAAGATGAAAATCTTCCGATGTGCTTTGGTTTGAAAATCCTCAACCAGCTTTTCTCTTTGTTGGCGTGTAAGCGATCCATGCAGGAATAGCGGTTCTGTTTTAAGTTCATCTCGGATAAGTATCTGAAGCAGATCGCCCATTTCCTTGTACTGGGTGAATATTAACGTTTTTTCATTATTATCGATAATAGCGTGAAGTAATTCAAATAAAACGGATAGCTTACCCGAAAGTTCGGGTGAATTCGATCCTGTTTTTAGGTACTGATAGGGATGATTTCCAATTTGTTTTAAAGCAATCATCATTTTCAGAACCATCCCTTTCCTCTCAATACCCTCACTGCTTTCGATTATTTTCATTGCACTTTTAACGGTACTCTCGTAAAGGGCTGCTTGCTGTTTTGTAAGTATGCTATACTGGTTATTTTCAATTTTATCTGGAAGATCACTAATAATGCTTTTATCGCTTTTCATACGACGCATAATAAACGGAGAAGTAATTTTTTTAAACACATCTAATTGTTTATGACTTCTCTCAATGGTGATAGGTTTGGTAAATTCATCATTAAAATTCTTAATGGAACCTAAATATCCCTTGTTTGTGAAATCAAAAATACTCCAATACTCGCTAAGCCTATTTTCAACAGGTGTTCCGCTCAATGCAATTTTAACATTTGAATGAATTGATTTTATTGCTTTGGTTTGATCGGTATTATGATTCTTAATGTTTTGCGCCTCGTCGATAATAAGTATCTGCCATTTATGTTTATTTAACACCTCAGCATCCGAACGTGCAGTTCCATAAGATGTTAATAGGATATCTTTATCAATAAATTCATTGATATTACGTTTATTCCCGTGATAAATTAAATAGGTTAAGCCAGGGGCGAATTTCTGCATTTCCTTACCCCAATTGGTAAGTAAGGTTGTTGGAACTATAACAAGTGCCTTCTGGGTTTTAAGAATCTGCTCCTCTTTTAACTTTAATAGTATTGCAATAGTTTGTAACGTTTTCCCAAGACCCATATCATCGGCAAGAATGCTACCAAAACCAATTTTACTATTCTTATACATCCATTCAAATCCTCGCAGTTGATAAGGGCGTAATTGTCCTTGTAAACCTATCGGCAAAGGGATGGGGTTACTATTATTAAATTGCCGTAATATTTTTTGGATTTCTTCCGATATCTCAATCTTTTCTCCCTGATATTCATTCGCAAACAAAACTTGCAGCATTTGATGTTTGCTCAGCTTATTATCGGATTGTAAATGCTTTAATAGCTTATCTAATTCCTCTTTACTAACATGGATAAAATGGTCTTTAATTTTAACAATACCATCCATACCCTTCACCAGTTTAATAAACTCTTTCTCGCTCAATAGCTCATCACCCACAGCAACCTGCCATTCAAAGTTGAGTAGTGAACTTAAATCCATATACGTTTTAACACCAGCTATTGGCCCATTGCTTTTAACCTTAAGCGATGCTGCCGGCTTAATTATGCTTTTCAGCGATTTAGGAATAAGGATTTCTACCCCCAATAAGTTTAATACAGGAATTATTTGCAGTAAAAAATTGGCAAACTTATCGGATTTATAGCTGATAATCTGCTTGTCATCATTATTTAAAATGGTGTTAAATTCTGGAAAATGTTCCTGCAGTTGCACTAAATCTTTAGTAACGGAAAGAAGTTGGCTTTTATGCTTCTTCTTAAACTGATGAAAAGGAATAGGGGCTTCAATTTTATCTTTCGAATTTGTTCGAATTTGTAAACCAACGCTAAATTCGGGATAGTTTTCGGCTACCTCCAATACAGGAATATACAAACGTTTATGGCTATGAATCTTATTTAACCATAGCTGAATGGCATTAAATATCTCTTTATTGATTTGCTTAAGCGTATACGATACCCCAAAAAATAAGCTTAAAACAGGATCGTATCTAGGAATTTTGCTGCTTTGGCTTATAATGTCATCAACTATTTTAGTAGTAAAAATTGAAGATAACATAACTGAAAATTGCTCCTGATTGGAATAGTAAGTTAACTTCTTTCCATTTTCTTGTATAATGTTGATATAAGAAAAGTACCTGTTAAGAATTTCAACTTGTAATTTCACTGAAGCATCCTGTAATAATGGAAGCCAATGTATTTGGTAAGTATCATTAAAAACGATTAGCTGCGGTATAACTGCACCTTGTTCAACAATCTTTTTTGCAAAAAGAAAATAATAATAAAGCACCTTAATGGAATCGGAAACTTGCGATAATTTAAAATTCTCAGTATCGTTGAAGATTTGGAATAGAGCAATAAGTGAAATCCGAATTACTTGATACTCAAAAACAAGTTCTACCAAAAATTCCTCCCCTATTTTATTGGATACAATTGTTGCTTTTATGCAATTTTGTATGTCGATTGTGGTTTTTTTTCCATGTAAATTAAAGCTGTGCTTGCTTACGTTCTTTGATACATACTTGAAATGTGTAAGCAGTTCGGATTTAAAATTTTTTTCGTAGAATGGAGGGTTTGGTGAGAGCAGATTTAAAAACTTATCGTCGTACTTTGGAATTACCGTAAAGTCTAATTCATCTAAACCTCCAATTGATATACTTTCTAATAGTTCCGAAGGTTTTTTTGTAAAAAACTCATCCCACGATTCAATTTTTTCGCTTGCGCTATTCTCAATTTCTACACCTTGCTTTGTAAGCTCTTTAATTACATCTAAGCCATGCAATTCGAGTACTTTAAAAGGGTTTAAATCTATTTCATTAGCAATCAGATAAATTACTGCCGCTAAATGTTTGCATGGTACAGCCCAATCGGGGCAGCTGCAATTCATACTAAAGTCCTTCCATTCCCTTGGGAATATTTGGACTCCTTTATTTAAGGCAATTTGAAGTAAATCCTCTGGAAGCTGGCGGTTGAGTAAAGTTGCTAATATGGTAGGGTTACTCTGTATGGCATCTAGTAGCTGTAATTTCTGGTTTTCGGTAAACTCAGGAACAATAATATCAATATCATAAGGATTTGGACGACTTCCTATAACTTTTGCTTCAATTTTGTTTTTATCAATAGTAATACTTCTTACCGAACCATTCGATGCATAACTTCTACCACGAGGTAAACGGTTGCTAAAATCAATGTTTTCGAGAGCATTTAAAAACTGCGCTCCCCAGTATGTTTTACCATATTTTGCCATATTAAATTCTGTTTATTTTTTATGGTATTCTTGTATCTTGTTTGGTTAAATGGACATTCATTATTTTATCAAATCATGTCAAACCTACAAATACTTTCTGTTTTGATGTAAAATGATTTTAAATAATTATCAACATTATTGGCAAATAATACCGATTTGCTTCCGAATTCTTAATATTAATATGTTTGTGTATGACTTTGTTTAATTGGCTCGTTGGTAAGGTTGGATTCAGGTTTGACATACACGACAACAAATTCGATTTGAAAGTCAAATCGCATTTTTGTTTGCAAATGTGTGTTTCAACAATTAGTTACGCAACCAAAAACGCTTTCGTTACATCTTTGTTTAAACAAATAGTAAAACTCACTATATGAAGACAAAACTATTACCCTTGATTATTTCATCACTTATTGCATTTACAGCATGTGAGAAAGAATCTATTAAACCCACCCACAATCCTAAAACGTTTAATCTACCAGTAGAAGCTAATGAGATAATTTCTAAGAGCAATAATTTTGGAATTGATCTTTTTAAAAAGACCGCAAGCATTGAAGAAGGGAATATAATGCTTTCACCGTTGAGCGCAAGTGCTGCTCTTACCATGCTACTGAATGGGTGTAGCAATGATACATACAATCAAATTCAACAGATGCTTGGGTTTGAAGGGATGAGTACCATAGATATAAACGAAACCTATAAAAGTCTTGTTGATCAACTTTTAAATGCCGATCCCGAAGTTAAACTGGCAATAGCAAATGCTATATGGTACAGACAGGGGTTTGATGTAAAGCCTCCATTCCTGAATACAATGCAAAATGATTTCTCGGCACATATTGAAGGTCTTGATTTTAGTCAGCAATCGGCTTTAACCACCATGAATAAATGGGCAAGCGATAATACTTATGGTAAGATTCCCAAAGTGTTGAATGAAATCTCGCCAGATGCTGTAATGTTCTTAATGAATGCACTTTACTTTAAAGGTACATGGACTTATCAATTCGATAAATCAAAAACAAATACTGAAAATTTTTATAAGGAGGATGGCTCTGCTGCTAGTGTTAGTATGATGCATATTAACTTAAATACAAATGTTTATAGCAATACCAGCTATAGGGCAATTGAATTGAACTACGGCCGAACAAACTTTTCGATGATAGTTATAGTTCCAACAAATTCAATAAATGATTTATACAACAACTTTAGCAATGATGATTGGAATAGCCTAACTAGCTCTTTTAACACAACTCAATCAAAACCTGAATGGGCGGTTTCCCTTCCTAAATTTACGTTCTCGTACGAAAAAGTGCTAAATGATCAGCTCCAGAGTATGGGTATGATTGATGCCTTCGACCCAATGGCTGCTAACCTTACTGGAATATCTGATGCTGATATATTCGTAAGTTTTGTGAAACAAAACACCTTTGTTGATGTAAACGAGGAGGGAACCGAAGCAGCAGCTGTAACAACAATTGGCATTGAATTAACTAGTATTGGCGACTCCCATGTGTTTATTGTCAACAAACCATTTGTGTTTGCAATTCGCGAAAGAACCACAAATACAATTCTTTTTATGGGAAAGGTAGCCGATCCATCCCTTTAGGCTCCAGTTCACATCAGTCAAAACCCGGTGAAAATAGAACAACATGAATAGCCGGGTTTCTTTTTGGATTTATTAAACACTACACACCAAAATAATTTCTACTCCTTGATAAGGGTCTGTTTAACATATCAAACTGGAAAATAACAATACCCTGCTTAGCTGTGTCTTGTCTATTGGAGTATTGTATTGGGAGACTACTTGTAGTAAAAATAGCAGCCTTAAAATCATATAAGAACCTGCAGATTTAAATGAACTAAACCACAGAATATCTTATCAATACACATCAACATGAAACTGCTATTCACGCTATTAAAGTTATGGAGTATAGGAAACTAATCCATATCCCCAATACTCCATAACTTAAATACGATACTTAAACAAACGATACTACTAAATATTTACAAAATCATATCCGAAAATGGTTCCAAATGACTCTGGCGATATAGTTCGTCAATCGCCACTTTATGTTCATCTAGCAATGATTTTTCCTTAAGTAATTCCTGCTCTGCCTTATCCATAACCCCCTCGTAAGTAATTAAACTAACCTTAGAATCGAAACGAAATTTTTTAGAGGGGGTTGAGAAAGTTGCAGGCCAACCATGTATTGGCACCATGTTAAAAGCATAAGATTCTGGATCATTTATAATTAACTTAAGTCTCTCTTTATTGATGAAATAAATTGCAATAGCGGCTTCGAAACAATTTATAATAAGAAAGCGGTTATTTGGTGATTTACTAAACTCAAAAGCCTTTAAAATATAGTTTATTTTATCACTCTCATTATTAACAATCGCCGGAATAATATTCTCGTAAAAGAACTTTACATATAATTTTGCTCTAAACCAGTTTTCTATACTATTAGTATTCCCTGTTGTATGGTAAATACGTTCGGCCTTGCAGGCTATAAGATCATGTGTGCTTTGTTTCGTTTCATCAATTTTACCATCCTTTCCAAGATATCGATCATTAAGGTAATTCTTGATTTTATCGAAATCATGTAAAGAGTAATCGGAGGGGATAAATAGTAATTTCCGGATTTCTTGGCTTGCCTTAAAATAGTTAGAATCAGCATCGCCTGTTTTATTATTAAACCAAACAAAATATGCTTTAAGTAATTTAATATCTTTCTCCCATACACTCTCTAATATCGGATAGGATTCTGGTTGTACCTGATTAAATGGTATTTTACCACTTAAAATTTCTAAAACCACAAATGAAGTGGCTCTATTCCAATCATCTAGCATTTCTCGTTCAGTACTAGAAATACTTTCGATAAGCCTATGTAAATGCTCTTGATCTGCAAAGACTTTCTCTACTTTTCGAAGTTTACTCAGCAAATAGGCATATGCTTTGACATAACTATTTAACATTTGTTTTGTTTCCATAATAATCCCTCCTAGTATTAGATTGATTGTTCATCATTTGGGTATATTTTTCCTTCTTCCTGAATATTTTCTTCAGTTTTCTTTATAGCCAATTCTATTTTCTCCTTTAAAATTCTGATAGCATCCCTAGTGTTGGCGTTTACCAGATCATCCAAATTTTTCAAAATATCATCTAAATCTTCACTCATTTCTTTTTCTTTTTATCGTTTTGTTCCTTTGCAAGTATTTGATTAATTAGAGAATGTAGTGAGTCCGTTTTTTCTTTTTGTAATTCAATGTTTTCTTTTTGAAGCATATTTGTAATAAAGGCGCTACCTCCAACCCCACTTAAGGTACAAATTGCTATCATCTTATATATTTCAAAATCCATTGCTCCTAGCCCCCAGATAATTATGCTAGCCCCAATGCCCATAGCTAAGTTACCTAAACAACCTGCTTTAATTGTTGTTATTTTATCATCTTTTATCTTAATTGGCAAGATAAAACCCTTTTCATAAAGTAAACAGTTTAGTATTCCTCCAATTATTCCAAAAATTATAGGTATATATATGGTTTCCATCAATTAAAGAGGGTTAAAGTGAATTTTGTAGCTTCTTCTTACTCTTTCGACTAATATTAAAAAAGGATTTAGAATCATGATTGTTTTTAATAGTAATTACTGTAAAACCTATATGACCATTGAATTCTTCAATTTCATGAACCTATTCAGATGATCCAACAATAAATGTACTTCTACTATTAATAATGAAAAAGGTAAAGTGTCCAAGAAAAAAACCCTAATTATCAAAAAGCATAAAAGGCAATTGTATTGCTTAAAGGTCAGTATCTGTCGTAATAAAAAGTTAAGTGTCCGCAGTTCTCACGTTTTTACATTGAAAATTTCGATACTAAATTTACGATATTCCATATATCAATGTCAATAGATAGCACAAAAATATATTTCAGTCCACTTAACATAGTTTCAAACTACATTTTCCTAGCAAACGTTCTTAAACCGCACATGAATCAATAAATTTAAATTAACAAAAAAAACGCCACCAGTATTGGCAGCGTTTTTTAAATTGCTTATTAAAACCTTATTTCGAATTTTCCTTTATCTTTTTCATAATATCTGCCTTAATTTTTACTGGGCAATCCTTAACCTGACAGTTTTGTGGTGGTTCCTTATGTTCTTTATTACTTGCAGGTTCCCATCCCATAAAAAACAGAAGAACAAAAAAGCCAACGATATAGGCTAAAGTTACATGCCATCCTTTTCTTAACCAAAGCATTACATTTCGTGATTCTGGGAATTTGTTGGTAATCGCCACGCCCGCTGATGAACCAAACCAAATCATTGACCCACCAAATCCAACTGAGTAGGCAAGCATACCCCAATCGAAGTGACCCTGTTCGAGGCAAAGCTTTGTTAATGGAATATTATCAAATACCGCAGACACAAATCCTAGAATAAATGCGGACATCCAAGAAGCATCTGGCAATGTTTCAACAGGCATAAACGATGCCGCTGTAACCAAACACATCAAGAATATTGAACCCTTAATTGACGCACCAATTTCGCCCCAAGGAATCTTTGTAAAGATTGCACCAATCAGTATAGCAATCCACACGCCGAGTGCAGGCATATCATAGTATACGTTTGATAAGATAGCGCCTATCAAAATCAGTACAACAACTCCCAGACGAACCCAATCAATCTTAGCCCCTGGTTTTGCATCAGCTGTAATTCTCTGATGCTTATCTTGCTGGTGAGCAGCAAACCAAGCAATAATAACAAGAGCAACTCCTGCTGCAATAAATCCATGTAGTACATTAAATGCCGAAACGCCGTCAATCCACATCATGGTTGTTGTTGTGTCGCCAACAACACTACCAGAACCCCCAGCATTTGAAGCAGCAACAATACCTGCAATGTAACCAATATGTACCTTATTCTTAAATACAACCAATGCGATAGTACCCCCAATCATTGCGGCAGCAATATTATCGAGGAATGAAGAAAGAATAAATACGAATACTAAAAGCACAAAGGGACCTTTCCAATCATTGGGTAAATATTTTGGAAGAATATCGGGAACTCCTGATTCCTCAAATATCTTGGCAAGTACTGCAAAGCCTAATAGTAACCCAAGAAGGTTTAGTAAAATACCCCATTCCCCTTGGCGCAACTCCTTATGCAAAAACTGATCTACTAAAGAATTAGTGCCCAGGAAATGCTCGAAAAAAGGATATCCTGCTATAAAAATCAACTTATATAAAACAATAACAGTTAAACCTGTTAGAGCAACATAAAATGTTTGATGATGAAAAAGTGCTACACCAAGAAGGGTTAATCCAAATAGAAAAAACTCAATTCTGATTCCTCCAATCGAAGGGCCAGCCGCTCCACCCTCTGCAAAAGCAAAATAAGGGATTAAGATTAAGGCCGAAATCATTAATAGCCATTTAGTAATTTTTGATGCCATAAATAGATGTTTTAATTATTTTGCTAATTCTACTTTGACAGATTAGATTTTTACTTGATTTTTGACTTCATCGAACTCGTTTCACTTCGGTTCTACTTTTTAACCCCTTGCCCTAAAGGGAGAAGGCAGAAAAATCAACCTACACCCTTTAGAGGCAGGGGTAAATTAGGTTGATTTTTCGTGTATTTTTCGAATCTGTCAAAGTAGAATTAATATATTCATTAATTTTAAGCAAGTAAAAGTAGAAAAATATAATTTGTTTCTCCTTTAGTTTTGACAAGAAAGTATAATTCAGATTGAAAAACTAAATGTTTTTCAATCATGTAAGTCTTTGCTAAATTTGAAATCGTCATAAAATATATTTATCTGATTATTAAATACATAAAATATAAAACAACATGATTTACATCTTCAACACTTCTTTTTGTTATTTTTGTATGCCTCAAAGCAAAGGAATATAATATTAACTCTATTTTTCGAATGAAAAGAAGTCCTGCTTTGTTTGTCTTGATTTTTGCTTTTAACTTATCAATGGGTCAAATCGATAGCACTTCGATTAATATAAACAATCAGATTACAGATGATAAATTGCTTGAAAAGGGATTTTATAAAATTACTCAAAATGATTCTATCTATCTTCTGATTAAAAATAGGAGTATTGTCAAATTTCTTGATTTTTCAAATTGCCAACATTCAACGACTAGAAAAGCCAAACATAAACTGAAAAAATTTCTCGACAGTACTGAAACTATTTTTAGAGCATCGGGTCAAAATTTATTATATGAATCCAAGTATAGAATAATTTCAAAGGACTTGAAGATTGATCTTAATCAAAGAAATAAGGAGTTTTACTTTATTGAAAATTACACCTATAGTTTATTCCCTCGAAATTTCTTTGGAGTTTATACGGCTGATTATTTGAGGGTCAAAGGTCAGTTTTCTATTAAAATATTAAACTTAACGCCAAGAGGGAAGTATGTAAAATTTGAGTGCAACAACGACTATCTTTCCTCCAATTTTAATGCAGAAGAATATATCCATTCCATTATTAAATCTAAAGATACAATCCCCTTAATGATTTGGTTTCCAATGATTGGTTCAGGAAGGATAATCAAATCAGGTAAGCTGAATAAGTGCATTGAAGAATCACTCTCAAGCGAAAATCTATTTAAATATCAAAAAACATTTTCAACATTTCCAGATACTTCTCGTCTAATTTGTTTAACCTACAACAAATATTTCCCAAATGATGGTAATCCATCGCTGTTTCAGCCATACCTTGAGATATTTTTTACAGTCTATGGCAACAATAGTACCATATTAATTTCTAATGGGAAAGGCTATTCTTTTTATACATTTGATAAGATCTCAATAATACGAGAGTTTATCAGAAAAACTTTTAAAAATCCAAATTAAGTTTCAACAAGATGACAATTATTCAAACAATTATTCTATCCATCATCGAAGGATTGACTGAATTTCTTCCAGTTTCATCAACCGGTCATATGATACTTGCTTCGAGTATAATGAAAATTCATGACGATGCTTTTGTAAAAACTTTTGAGATTGCAATTCAACTTGGAGCAATTCTGGCCATAGTAATGCTTTATGCTAAACGTTTTTTTCAAGGATTTTCTATATATTTTAAACTCGGCACAGCCTTTCTTCCAACAGCAATTATTGGTTTTTTAGCATATCCCTTTATTAAAGCCTATTTGTTCAATCCCGTAATTGTAGCCGTTTCGCTTATAGTAGGTGGTATAGTTCTTATTCTAATCGACAAAAGGGTCGTCAACCAACAAAGTAAGACCGATGTACTTGAAAGTATAACCTATAAGAATGCTTTTTTCATAGGTCTTATTCAGTGCATTTCCATGATACCCGGTGTATCAAGAGCTGCTGCTACAATTACAGGTGGTGTATTCAACGGTTTGAATAAAAAACAAGCAACTGAATTTTCTTTTCTTCTTGCCGTTCCAACCATGTTTGCTGCTACTGGATACGATTTATTAAAAACACCAATTATATTCTCAAAACATGAAATAATCCTTTTAGGAATTGGATTAATTGTTGCTTTTATTACTGCTTGGATTGCTGTAAAAATATTTCTTAAAATTGTAGAGAATTATGGGTTTAAGCATTTTGGTTACTATAGGATTATAATTGGTATCATTTTTCTACTATTGATAAGATAACTAAAACCTAAAGTAATGAGATAAGGGTGTGGCTTTTGTCGCACCCTACTATGCAATATTAAATTCAAATAATTTTAGATTTAATGTAGGCAATAAGTATTGGAGTTGCATGGAATGAAACAAGACTGATGATATCTTGGGTTAGCAACAAGATAACTTGAAAATTGATTATCTAAATCCTAGATAAGGAAACTGAAAAGAGAGACACCCCCCGCACAAAAGCAAAGTTTGTTCGTTCTCTACTTGACTCCCTTCACTGTCTTATATCGCTTTGCTTACCAATCCATTCAATTGATAGTCTATTATCGTGTTGTGAATCTTTTCGCTTTTGTCAAATGAATTTCTGCATTTGCACGTAGCGAAAAACTCCAAATCTGAAAATATTAAAAAACCCGTCCTATTTATGAGCTTTTATAAAACACAAAGGATAAATAAATTTTTTGCATTGTAAACATAACAAATATCATTGTTTTAGCAAAAAAAAATATTATAAAATAAACCCATCCTCTTGTTTTTTTTAATAAAAAAAGTTTTACATTCGCCACTGCAATTGAAAAAACATATGCCATATATAGTTCTATATGTGACATTTATGTTGAATCTTGTTATAAAATAATTGTTGTGTTTTTATTTTTTATCAAAACGATCATTTGAACAAATTCATATGATCTGGCATTTTATTAACTAAATATTTTAAAAACAATCCTTATGACAAAAAAGTTTCTGGGCATGACTGGTGCGTTACTTTTCCCGATTGTAGTATCGGCCAGTGAGGCAGATTTGAAAATTCCTACGCTGGATTCAGGCCAAAACAATCTATTACTGTTTGGTTTTCTGATATGCTTATTGGGCTTCGGCTTTGGAGTATTTCAGTATTTAAAGGTAAAACGAATAAAGGCGCATTCATCAATGCTTGATGTAGCCCAAATAATATTCGAAACCTGTAAGACGTATCTTATTCAACAAGGTAAATTATTAATGATTCTTTTTGCATTCATTGCAGCTTGTATCGTTTTTTATTTTGGGTATTTACAGCACAACTCTTTTGGTGGTGTAATGCTTATCCTGATGTGGGCAGTAATTGGAATATTAGGTTCATATAGCGTTGCATGGTTTGGTATTCGTATGAATACACTTGCCAATAGCCGTATGGCTTTTGCCTCACTTGAAAGAAAGCCTGTAAAACTCTTTAATATACCCCTAGATGCGGGCATGTCAATAGGTGTGCTATTGATTTCTGTTGAGCTCATAATGATGCTTACTATACTTCTATTTGTTCCTCGCGAATATGCTGGAGCAAGCTTTATAGGATTTGCTATCGGTGAATCATTAGGTGCAAGTGTGTTAAGAATTGCTGGTGGAATTTTTACAAAAATCGCAGATATTGGTGCCGACCTAATGAAGATTGTTTTTAATATAAAGGAGGATGACCCGAGAAACCCAGGTGTTATTGCTGACTGTACAGGTGATAATGCAGGTGATAGCGTTGGGCCAACTGCCGATGGATTTGAAACATACGGTGTTACTGGTGTTGCACTTATATCTTTCATAGTACTTTCGGTTACAAATATTAAATATCAAACTGAACTTTTAACCTGGATTTTTTTGATGCGAATACTGATGATTGTAACATCAGTACTTGCATATTGGATTAATAGGATTCATAGCACATATCTTTATACTGGTAAAGACGATATCGACTTTGAACGTCCACTAACCCGACTAATTTGGATATCCTCTATCCTATCAATAATTGGAACGTTTATATCTAGTTATTTCCTAATCGGACCAGGAACAAACCTTGGGTCTGAACATCCTATTTTATGGTTGGCATTATCTGCTATTATCAGTTGTGGAACTTTAGGGGCTGCAATTATACCGGAATTAACTAAGAAATTTACAAGTCCAAACTCAAAGCACGTAAAAGAGGTTGTTCAGGTTTCTCGCGAAGGGAATTCATCCCTAACAATTCTCTCTGGATTTGTAGCTGGTTGTTTTAGCGCATTTTGGATGGGAATCATATTCATAATGTTGATGTTTTCTGCGCTCATCATCAGTCGATTTGGCCTACATGAGATTATGACCTACGAGACAATTTTTGCTTTTGGATTGGTTGCTTTTGGGTTTCTAGGTATGGGACCAGTTACTATTGCGGTTGATAGCTACGGACCTGTAACCGATAATGCGCAATCGATTTACGAATTATCGCAAATTGAGCAGCGACCCGGTGTAGTAAAAGAAATTGAGCGTGATTTTGGATTTACTCCTGATTTTGAAAAAGCAAAATACTACCTAGAGGCCAATGATGGGGCTGGTAATACTTTCAAAGCAACAGCGAAACCTGTTCTAATCGGCACTGCAGTCGTTGGAGCAACAACCATGATATTCTCGCTAATCTTAGTTATTCAAAACCAACTGAACATCGATCCCGATAAGATACTCAACCTGCTTAACCCATGGACAATAATTGGATTTATTGCTGGAGGTGCAGTTATTTACTGGTTTACAGGTGCATCCACTCAGGCAGTTACCACTGGAGCCCATAGAGCAGTTGAATATATTAAATTGCATATCAAACTTGATGATGAAGCAGATACAAAAGCAAGTACTGAACACTCTAAAGAGGTGGTCAAAATTTGTACTCAGTACGCTCAGACCGGGATGTTCAATATTTTCATTGCGGTCTTCTCTTTCGCCTTAGCATTCGCCTTCATGTCGGCACCTACGGGAACCGGTGATGTAGCCAAAACCGCATCAATCTCATTATTTATAAGTTACCTAGTTTCTATAGCAGTTTTTGGCCTTTTCCAAGCCATTTTCATGGCCAATGCTGGAGGTGCTTGGGATAACGCCAAAAAAGTTGTTGAGGTAGATTTGAAAATGAAGGGTACACCCATGCATGCTGCTACAATTATTGGCGATACAGTTGGCGATCCTTTTAAAGATACTGCATCGGTAACTTTGAATCCGATCATTAAGTTTACAACTCTTTTCGGGTTACTTGCCATGGAGATTGCTATTTCAGAATCATTTAGGGATTTAGCACCCTATGTAGGTGTGGTTTTCTTTGCTATTGCATTATATTTTGTTTGGAGATCGTTCTATAAAATGCGTATTCCTGCAATTATTGAATAAACATTTTCATTTCAAAAAAGCCGTCTCAAAAATGAATTGAGACGGCTTTTTTAGGTTATTTTCAAAATGAATCTACCTTTAATTGAATTAAAAAAAACATTTCAAAACTGAAACCTCCATTATTTACACCGATTATACCAAAACACATCAAGTATAATATACACCAAATTTTTTTAAACATTCTCCTCCAAAAAATCGTAAACAATTCTGGCATTTAAATTGTATTCAAAATGGAGTTTAATAAAGATTAAGAATTAAGACCCTATTAATCTTTCATTCAATTTTTATACATTTGATTTTTAGTATTTTTATCTTTTAAAATAATTTCATGACTCCTCCTAAGGAACACAATCATTTTCAGTCAATTAAAAAAGCGAAAAGAAACCAGTTGATGATCCATTTAAAAACTATGAGAAAAGTCCATTTCATAATAATAGGTATCCTGTTCACTCTTCCACCTACACTATTTGCTCAGTCCAAATCTTCAATTATTCTGGCAGATAATCTACTTATTACTCATTCGGTTAAGTGTTGTGGGTTAGACAATTGTAGTTATTATCATCTAAAAGGTAATCCCCAGCCAGAGGATAAAAATATTTACAAGTTGATTGCCATTGGACAAGAAAATGAAATCAAAAAATACTTTAATGAGATTACTCTCGATGAATTAATGAGATCTGACACTGGAAATATTGTCAAGGCATTTAAAAAACTTAATACAAAAGAAAAGGTTACACGTACAATTTGGATTTTGGAGGAGGTCAAAAACCGAACCTTCGAAATTAAAAAATATGTTTACGAGGAACTCGAAAAGGTTGATTACAATAAACCATCGTTCTTTTTGAAACAACTGATAAACAACTACTTTACTAATTTAAATGAAAAAGAAGTTACTCTGACTGAAAAGGTCACAGCGCTTCAAAAAAAGATGAATAGATAGCCAAGATAATTTTTAAAAAATGCTCCATTAATAAGATCTATTTCAGTAAATTTGATAAACTTGAAATATTTCTGGAATCACTTAAGCATTCATTTAAAACCTGAATATCTTGATTCTTTTAGAATAGGTAAAAGTCTAAAAACTATATTTGTATATAAATTATCTAACGATATTAACATAATTCCAATAATTATTAATTTAATAATAAAGCATATGAAGAAGTCAATTATTTACTTGGTAACCTTTTTATCAATCGCTTTCATGTTTAACTCTTGTACGAAAGATGATAATTTTGATGAAGCACTACTTGCAGGGAAATGGCAATCGGGTACTGTTTTTTTCAGATACTCAAGCGATGGTAATGGTGTTACATGGGATACTGCTGATGATGTTACGGAAGCTGAAGGTCAAATATTCACTTGGACATTAAAGAAAGCGGAGTTGACTCAAATACATATTATGTCTATTGGGGGCAACGTACCAAAAGTTTATACTGTAACTGAATTAACCACAACTTCGCTTAAGTATCATGATAGTTTTGGCGTGAACTACTCATTTACAAAGGTGTAACCTAACTTTATTCTTCGAAACAATTGGTGTATTGCCAATCTAAAGGGTATTGACATACGCCTTTTAGATTGGTTTGAGTTAATTAGGTTAATCAAATAAAATCCTAGTGACTTGTTGGTTCTTCAAACGGAGACACTCACAAGTTAGTTTTTCAGCAATTTGCGTTTTTTTAGTCTTTAAAAACAAAATCGTACAGTAATGAAAAAAATATTTAAAAGAATACTAATTGGATTTGTTGTATTGATATTTCTTCTGGTATCAACCATTGGAATCGCAATATGGTTTGTTTTTACCCCTGAAAAACTAACACCAATAATTCGTAAACAAGCCGCTAAGTATATCACCTGTAAATCCGAAATAGGAAAAGTAGAACTTACCTTCTTTAGTACTTTTCCACAGTTTGGTTTAAAGGTTAGTAAGTTTGTGTTGATAAATCCAGTGATCAATGCACCCTCAGATACTTTGATTAGTACTGATCAACTAATTGGTGCTGTTGATGTACGAGCATGGTGGAAACGCAATGAACTGGTATTAACAAATCTGCAACTATGCAATGGAAAAATAAATGCATTTGTTGATAGTTTAGGGCACACTAACTTTGATATTACCCCTAAAGATACAATTCCAGCACCTCCAGATACGACAAAATCTGAAATGCCATTTCGATTTATCGATATAAAGAATGTTGAATTTGATAACATTGCTCTTACCTACCTCGACAAAACCCAAAAGATGCAGGCAAAAATAGACAACCTAGTTGTTCTTTTCTCAGGGTCATTAATCTCCGATACTCTTAATATGCATTTGAATGTTAATGACTGTATAATGTCATTTAATTACGAGGGGGAAGACTATTTGAAGAATGCATCGATAAAGATGAATATGCCTGCGCAAGTAATTTTATCGAAACAGTTCATAAAATTTGGTGATGCTGAAGCTTCTGTCAATGATATAAGTTTAGCTTTCACAGGCACTGTTGAGAACGATACAATTCATAAAAGAATTAATACTGATATTAACTATAAAAGCAAGACATTCCCTATAACAAGTGCTATTACACTAATACCGCCATCCTATCAATCATATGTAGAAGGATTGAATGCCGTTGGCACAGCTTCCTCCGATGGCAAAATCACCGGGTTTTATTCCGACACAAAGTATCCATTAATGGATATACATATAGTACTTTACGAAGGGACTATTAAATATGCAAGCCTTCCATTACCGCTAACTAATACACAAGGGGATTTTACATTCTACTCCGATTTAGCTGACGATGCGTTGACCTATTTTCGCATCAATAAGTTCAGTGCCAACACACCCAAATCGTCATTTAGCACAAGTGGTATAATTACGCATTTATTTTCCGATATCTACTGCGATTTGACCACCTCAACGAACAATCTCAATCTTGTTGAATTTGCACCTATGATTCCAGCCGATATGAAGATGACCATAAAGGGAAATGCTTCTGGTACGATTAGGACAGCCTTCTCAATGTCGCAGTTGGATAAAATGCTTTTGGATAAGATGAAATTTTCAGGTTCAGTAGCACTCTCAAACTTCGATGTGCTATATGATAGCATTTATATGAAAACGGATTACTCAACAGTTGATTTTTCATTGCCAAACTCCAATACATCTAATAAGAATACACAATTTGTCTATTCAAAAATAAAATCAAAAAACCTTGAGGCTGGTACGTTGAAAAGTTATAAAACCTTCATGAAGAATGCCTTGATATCTCTTGAGACTTCTGATGTAATGGATACTACTCGATTACCAGATGTAGTTTGTACTTTTGCTATCGACTCACTTGCTGCAAGTATGGATACTATAAAATTCACAGCACGTAAGCCTAGCGGAAATTTCACTATGTCATCCAAATCCAAAAAGGATAAAAATTCACAGGATAAAATAGTACTGGCCTATAGCAATGAAAGAATGGAAACCAACATGGGTTCCAAAATGTCAATGCGAATGAACAAAGCCAATTTAAATGCAGATGTTGTTAACTTCATGACCAATCCAGCAATTAAACTTGCTTTTTCAGGAAATAGTTTGGCAATGCGAATGGATACAATCACTGTTGGTATGGATAAAGCGCAAATGAATACTGAAGTTACTGACTACTCAACTCAGCCTAAAGTAAAATTTGCTTATTCAAGTGATAATTTAGATATTCAAATGGGTAAAAATAATTCGGTACGAGTTTACAAAATCCAAATGAACACTGATGTAGCAAACGATACAACTCAAAAAGACATATTTTTACAATGGCCCGTAAAAGGTTCTCTAAATATGGAAAATGGAATGATATCTATGTCATCATTTACCAAACCCTTTGAAATTCCTTCCATTAGAATGGATTTTGATCCAGAAGTATTTAATATAAAGGAAAGTAAACTAAAGATTGACAGATCTGATTTTAGTCTTACAGGAACATTAAAAAATATTAAATCATACTTCAAGAAAGACTCACTTCTACGTGGTAATTTCAATTTTGAGTCAAATCAAACCGATGTGTTACAACTAATGAGTTTAACAAGTGGTATTGGTAGCGAAAAGACCGATTCGATTACCAAACCTGCTACTGCGGATCCTGCTACTGCATCTGGCCCATACATGGTTCCTAAAGGAATGGATGTAACACTTAGAACAAAAATTAATAAAGCATTTTTTGGCACCGAAATAGCCAAAGACATTAGCGGAGATGTAAGAGTAAAAGATGGTATTCTGGTATTGAATGATTTAATTTTCACAACACCAGCATCCAAAATGCAACTTACTGCAATGTATAAAACACCAAGAAAAAATCATATTTATGCAGGGTTCGACTATCATATGCTTGACATAGAAATTGAATCGCTACTTAAAATGATTCCAGATTTGGACTCAATAATGCCGATGCTTCGTTCATTTAAGGGTAAAGGTGAGTTTCATATGGCAGCAGAGACCTACCTCGATTCAATGTATAATCCCAAAAAATCGACTATACGTGGAGCCTCATCAATTAAAGGTCATGATCTTGTCCTGATGGATGGTGAAACCTTTTCCGGAATATCCAAAATGTTATTTTTTAATAAAAAAACTGAAAATAAGGTAGATAGTTTATCGGCAGAGTTTACCGTCTTCAAGCAGGAAATTGATGTTTATCCATTCATGTTGGTAATGGACAAATATAAAGCGGTGGTTTCTGGTCGACATAATATGGATATGAGCTTTAACTACGACATTTCTCTTGTTCAACCTTTAAAACTCTGCTTAAATATAAGTGGTACTATGGATAAGATGAAAAAACGACTTGTAAAGTGTAAATATGGAGATCTATACCGTCCCACATCTAGGATGATGGTTCAAAACAAACAATTGGAGTTGCGAAGGATAATTCGTGAATCGCTACTTAAGAATGTAAAAAAAGAATAGGATTATCCATTAATTGTTAATTCAATGGATACTGACTAGTAATTTAGGATTAAACAGAAACGCCAAATCTTAAAGTTTTGAAGATTTAGCGTTTCTGTTTTTTAAAAATTACGGACGATATTTTGATCGATTAAAAATTTTCTGATAGTCACGTTCTTTCATCAATTGTTGAAAGGAAATCTCCTTGTTATTCTTCAAATACGAATCGACAATTCGATAACCTAACCAAACAACAGCCCTCCCGGGTGATTCCTGAGAAAAACCTGATGTAAATGGTGCATCATTAATATATTTATTGATAATGAATGAATCGGTAATAAAAAGCATCTTATTCTCAATAAAATAAGTCCAAAGCTGTTTCTCATTATTTTTGCACCACTTCATTTTGACTGGCGAAAAGCCAAAAATCAAACTATCAGATTGCTCCGAAAGCATTTTTTTAGTAAAATACATCAACTTTCCCTCATAGATAATATTGTTAATCATATTATCGATTGAATCGTTGAAAGGAAACTCACCAATAGCCCATGCCCGCATACAATCCGAAGTAATCTTTGAGGGTTTCATATTCCTAATTGAATATTTGGGTATACCTAAACTAAGATAATAACTACAATCACCACCTAAATATCTATCAAGACCAACACCTAAGAGGTTATCATCTAACATTGTTGATAGGTTAAAACCCGAAACAAATGAATAAACAGTTGGTATATTATTGTTTGGAAAGTAATAATGATAACGTTTAAAAGCATCGGTGAATTCATCGTTTAGTTTATCCAAATTAGGGAAAACATCCTGAACTTTTTTATAGGTGTCCTTAACCATCGGATTGGTAACAAAACTCTCTAAATATCCAGCAAAACCAGGCTCATCAATTTTGCCAATTTTTATTATCCCCTCCCCAAATAGTTGGAAAAAGCGTCCATATTCATGTGATAGTTTAGGTATTGAGTTTCTCATACTATCTGGGTTAATGCTAAATAAAGCCTTATCAAACCGCTTAATTTGAACACTAACATCTATTTTATTTAAATTAATATCATCATGTTTACTCCAGCATGAACTTAAAGTAATTACAGCAAGTAGAAGGAGGTAAAGAAAACTTCTTTTCATTTTCATGTTCAATTAATTTATCAGGAATCAAATATAATGAAATTAGAATCGCAAATCTTGATATTTTGAGTTACCAGCCTCACTAAAACTTCCTCTCTATTATTGCAATAAATCGTGGCTTTATATTTTTCATTTTATTCAATCATATCACTTGTTAGTTTCCGCACATTTTATAAACAGTTTATCAAAGTTTTTTGGGTGATTATAAAAAAATAAAGTAAGTTTGAAACTAAACGTAATCTTTAATGTTATTATTTACGTACAATATTTAAAATTGATATAAAAATAGTGATGACTGAACGAAGGACTTTTATTGGTGTTGACCGACTTATGGTTGATAGAATTGATTCACTTGATGAAAAATGGTTTGTAGAATTCTGGGTGGTTAAATATTACTTCTTTGGAATAGAGATTCATACACAAAAAAAAGAAATTGTAAAGCATAACCGCAAGCATAGTTTTCTTTAAACATGACATTACAAACAACACCCCTCTTTCTATAATTTTCAAAATTTATCTCTTCTGTTAATTTGAAATGAATATATATCTAAAAAATAGATAATGTTCATTTTCTAAATAAACAATTCAAAAACAAGAATCAAATATATTTCAGATAAAAACATCTGGATAAGTACCCTGAAAAAAATTTAAAGAAAGTAATTGACACAATTAAAAGCGAAATATTTTATCTTCTTAATTTCTTTAGGTTTTTCATTTTAGATTTCGTATTATTGGTTGGAAATATAACAACTTATAATGCAACCAAAAAGAACTACAATATTTTATCTGCTTTTAATTTTATTAATTGCACCTTCAATAAGATCTACTGGTGCAAAAGATTTTATTTCAGACACATCCAAAATAAAAGCAATTCTTAAAAAGGCTGAGATTAAATTAGATAGTAATAAAAACCAAGAATCACTTCAACTTTCAAGATCAGCCTTAGATTTTTCTAAAAGAAGCGGTTATACTTATGGTATTGGAAAATCATTATTACAAATCGGACGTATTCAACTTGAAAATGGAAAAAATGACTCATCAATTTCATCGTTAAAGAAAGCGTTACCTCACTTAAGAAGCATTAATAAAGAATTTGAAGTTGGTTTAGCGCTAAATGGAATTGGGAAAGCGTTTGGAGATATTGGCAATCAAGATAGTGCAGAGGTATATTATAATGAGGCATTAAAGATCAGACAAAGAATAAACGACAAGAGTGGAGTAGCTACTACAATTCACAACCTTGGTTTAGTTTATAGATCGAGAGGTATTTATCCCAAGGCACTTGAATATTACTTTCTTTCCCTATCAATAAACGAAGAATTGGGCGATAAATACAAACAAGCAATAACTTTAAATAGCATTGGGGTTGTTTTTAGGAATCAAGGCGATTATACAAAAGCTCTTGAATTTTACTTTAAATCCCTAAAGATTAATGAAGAATTAAAAGACCTAAAGTGGACTGCATATCTCTATAATAATATAGGTATGGTATACCAGCATATCGGTGATAACAAAATGGCTCTTAAATATTATAATGAATCACTCAGAATAAAACAATCATTAGATGAAAAACTTGGCATGTCGACTTCATATATTAACATAGGTGATATATATGAGAAACAAGGCGATTTGGAAAAAGCTATGGAGTTCTATAGAAAAGCAGAGGATATAAGAAAAGCGATTTCAAATTTTCCAGGATTGGCAAATCTTTATTTAAGTATGGGTGAACTATATAAGCTAATGCATAACCCCTTAAAATCTCTTGAAATTCTTAATGAAGCTGAAAAAATATATACTAGAATTGAAGATCCTAATGGATTGGCAAATTGTTTTATCCAGACCGGACTAACTTATTATGAATTAGGGGATAAGAATAAAGCTATTAATTATTGTCTGTCAGGAATTAATCAAGCCACAAAGATTGGAGCATTTGATTTAATTCTGCAAGGCTACGAAAATCTTTCAAGAATGTATGAAGGTTTGGGTAAAACTTCTCAAGCGTTCAACTCATATAAATTATATATAACACTTAGAGATAGTTTAAGTGGCATAGAAAATTCCAAAGAAATTGTAAGAATCCAAATGCAAGCAGATTTTGATAAGGTGATGCAAAAGCAAAAGATTGAACAAGAACAGCAACTTGAGATTGCTCAGTTAAAATCCAAGAAACAAACAATGATCGCTAACATTTTCATTCTTGCCTTTACACTTACCCTATCTGTATTCATTTTATTCTATTTAAATTTTCGTCAGAAACAGAGACATAATGATTCACTTGCATTTCAGCAACTTGACATGGAGCGCCAAAAAAGTGAATTGATGAACCAGCGCGATGAGTTAGAGATACAGAAAAATTTAGTAATTCATCAACGAGATAAGATAATGACCATGTTGACCGATCTTGGGGAGTCAATTGATTATGCTCGAAAAATACAACAAGCCTTACTTCCGTCTGATAAAACCTTGGAAAGTATTTTAGGAAAATATTTTTTATTTTTTCAACCTAGGGAATCCGTTGGGGGTGATTTCTACTGGGTTGCAAGACATGAAAATAATATTTACTTTGCTATTGCAGACTGCACTGGACACGGGGTGCCTGGCGGTTTTATGAGCATGCTTGGAGTATCATTGCTTAACGAAATGATATCACGTTCAGAATGCGATTCTCCTGCAAAAATGCTTTGGAAGTTAAGAGATATGATTATAAGAGCACTTAACCAAACTGGACTTGATGATGATAGTCAGGATGGAATGGATATAGCTCTTTGCATGTATAATCCCGTAAATCGCAATTTAGTATTCTCTGGAGCAAACCTTTCATTAATAATTGCAACTTCAAATCCACCTGAGGAAGGGGAAAAAATACTTGTTCAGGATAATATTGTTGAACTAAAACCCAATAGAATGCCAGTTGCTTTCTACCAACGAATGGAAGAATATAACGAATATCATTTAGTTCTAAATCCAGGGGATTCAATTTACCTATTCTCAGATGGATATGCAGATCAGTTTGGTGGTGCACATAATAAAAAATTCGGTTATTCAACTTTTAGAAACCTAATTTCATCCACTTCTAAAAAACCATTTGAAAATCAACATGATATTTTTTGGAATGAATTTGATAGGTGGAAGGGTGACGAAAATCAGACTGATGATGTAATTGTAATGGGGATACAAATATCCTAGGATTTATAGTAATTTAGAGAACAAATTACCATAAATTATTGTTAAAAATAAAAACAAATAATATATGAAACACGAACTACCTAAGTTACCGTATGAGCTAGATGCATTAGCTCCGGTAATATCAAAACAAACGCTTGAGTTTCACTATGGAAAACATCACCAAGCTTATGTGAATAACCTCAATAACTTGATTGTTGGAACTAAATTTGAAAATTCCGATTTGGAAACCATAATCCATGAAGCTGATGGGGGAATCTTCAATAATGGTGCACAGATTTGGAATCACACATTCTATTTTAACTCTTTTTCTCCAAAACCTAAACTGGAGCCATCGGGTAAGTTGGCTGAAATGATTATTAAAGATTTTGGCTCATTGGCAGAATTTAAGGAGAAGTTTAATAAGGCAGCCGCCACCCTATTTGGTTCGGGTTGGGCTTGGTTGGTTGTTGACTCATCTGGCCATCTGGATATCAAACAGGAATCTAATGCTGGAAATCCTCTAAAAAATAATCTTAAACCCCTAATAACATGCGATGTATGGGAACACGCATACTATCTAGATTATCAGAATAGAAGGCCCGATTATATTCAAACTTTCTGGAATGTTTTGGACTGGAATGTTATTGAAAATCGTATAAAGTAGTATTATTTATTTGCAAAGAGTGTTATTAAAAAAGGTAACACTCTTTTTATTTTTTAGATAAAATATTATGCTTAAAGATTTAGTGCTTAGGAATCGTAGCTATAGACGTTTTGATCAATCTAAAAAGGTTGATAAGAAAACTCTACTCGAGTTTGTAAGGTTAGCTTTAAATACTCCTTCAGGACGTAATTTGCAAACTCTTAAGTATTTTATATCGGCAGATGCAGAACTAAACTCCAAGATTTTTCCAAACCTTGCTTGGGCAGGATATTTAAAGGATTGGAATGGTCCAGAAGAAGGAGAAAAACCTTCTGCTTATATTGTCATACTTGAGGATACAAAAATTGGGAAAAACCTTGTTCATGATCAAGGCATTGTTGCTCAAACCATTCTTTTAGCAGCAGTTGAGAAAAGTCTTGGTGGTTGTATTATTTATACTATTAAACGCAATGAGTTAATTGAGACATTAAGCCTACCCGCGCATCTAGATGTTGTCCTTGTACTTGCCATAGGTAAACCAGTTGAAGAGGTTGTACTTGAGCCTATGCCTGCAAATGGGGAGGTAAAATATTGGCGTGATGAGAAACAGATTCATCATGTACCAAAGCGAAGCCTAGAAGAAGTTGTGATCAACCTTTAGGATGACACTAATTATATACACTACCGTCTTTGAAGGAGAATTCTTTCCTGAACGCCCTCTTGCTATTAGCCTGACTTACCTCTCATTTATTAATCAATTCAGGTTTTTTAAGAGAATATCAATTTTAAATTATGCCATAGTAACTACAGAAAGATCACATTCCTTGCAACTCCCATCTGCATTGAGACCAACCAATGATGAATAAAAGCCATCCCGATTAATTAATACGTTTCCACATTTAGGGCAATTTGTATTGTTTTCTACCTCTAAATTGGGAACATTTCCAATGTAAACAAACTGAAGTTTTTGCTTTGCTATATTAAAGACATGGGTAAGAGTCTCAATTGGAGTTAGTGGATTATAAACCAAATGAGCTGGATGATAACGGCTAAGATGTAAAATTGTATGCTCGCCCAACTCATTGGCAATCCAATCTATCATCGATTTTGCATCATCCATATTATCGTTCAAATTCGGGATCACAAGAAATGTTATCTCAAGATGTTTCCCGCTTTTTCGGATTTCCTTTAAGGAATCAAGGACAGGTTGAAGCCTACCGCCTGTATATTTTCTATAAAAAATATCTGTAAAAGCCTTTAAATCTATATTGAATGCATCAATAAACTCAAATAGGACGGAAAGGGGTTCTTTATTTATGTACCCATTGGATACCATAACATTCTTCAACCCGTCAAGTTTAGCAATTCTAGCAACTTCCAGCATGTACTCATAGGAGATTGTAGGCTCATTGTAAGTATAGGCAATTCCTATGTTATTAGGATGGATTTTTGCTTTCATTACCACCTCCTGGGGCAAAACTATTCTCAGATTATCAATATTTTGTGGAACGTATTGGGATATCTCATAATTTTGACAAAATGAACATTTCAGGTTACATCCAAAACCACCAATAGAATAAATCATTTTACCGGGGAAGAAATGGTATAGCGGTTTTTTCTCAATTGGATCAAGTGATGAAGATGAAATAACGCCCCACTGGGTCGACTCCAATACTCCATTTCGGTTTAAACGAGTATTACAAATCCCCACCCTCTCGTTTTTTATTTTACAAAAATGGGGGCATAACTGACATTCCGTAGAGCCTGAATCGGACTTTATGTAAAATTGCGATACCATTCGAAACGATCTAATCGGCTTACAAGTTAATTGTTTGGTTAATTGAAATCAAGTAATTAAAACTTTGGGGCAAAATATTATTGGCTAATTAGGTATTTATCTATATATTAGATATATAGCAAGATTATGCTTAATACAAAACAGAGTATATTAATCTATAGTTCATAAAAATCCATTGATATTTTGCTCCGTTTTTCAATGTTTTCTAAAATCATTAATTACAACAATTCTTTTACAAGATATAAAATATTCATTTATATGATTGTCCGTAATAATACCTAATGAAGAATAAATAATCCAAATTGTCATTGCCTTACGGCAAACTCGCAAAATACGCTCGGTTCCTGCGAACCGTTAGCTCATGAGCGAAGCGAATAATGCAGAAATCTATCTCTTTCAAGGGATTCCGGGGCTTCGCCCGGAATGACAATGGATTGTGTTTTGCTTATAGATATTATAACGGATATGCATATTCTTTTAATATTCACAAATTTAACACATTTGTAATTTTAGGGTTTATGCAATACTAAGAAACTTAAATTTATTGCGCTTCAAACTTAAACGTCAAACCTTACTTTGATAATTGACGTTACATTTATCATATCTTGTGATAATATAAAAACTCAAAACCATTTTTAATAAAAATATTTGCTTCCGAATTACACATATTTCTAGAAATTTTATTTTTGTTGATAAACTCTTCCAAAAAAAAGTTTAAAATCCAAAGTTCAATTCTACTTTTGTAGAAAGAACTCAATATGGCTGAAAGACGCACAAATGCTCGTTTACCAAAAACAAATCTAGCAAGTTTTGAACTGGGAAAGATACCTCCCCAAGCACTGGAACTCGAAGAAGCTGTTCTTGGTGCAATTATGGTAGAAAAGGATGCGGTAATCTCAATCCTTGATATTATTAAACCAGAAAGTTTTTATAAGGAAACCCACCAAACAATATTTAAAGCAATTATAGACCTCTCAACCCGTCTTGAGCCAATCGATTTACTAACTGTTTCGGAAGAACTGAGACGCAGAAATCAACTTGAAGAGATTGGTGGTCCTATATATCTTGCGCAACTTACCTCAAAGGTTGGTTCTGCAGCCCACCTTGAGTTTCACTCAAAAATCATTGCTCAGAAATATATTCAGCGTGAACTAATCCGAGTTTCATCCGATATACAGAATCGTGCATTTGACGATAGTATTGATGTGGACGATCTATTGGATTACTCTGAAATGGAACTTTTTAAGGTTGCCGAAGGCAATATTAAGAGAGAAACAGCACAAATTAATGTACTTGTAAAGCAGGCTCTTAAAAATATAGAGGAGGCAGGGAAGCGTGAGGACGGATTAAGTGGCGTACCCTCGGGATTCTCAGATCTTGATCGAATGACTTCTGGTTGGCAAAAATCCGATTTGGTTATTGTTGCTGCACGTCCTTCTATGGGTAAAACAGCATTCGTTCTTTCGATGGCTCGAAAAATGGCTGTAGATCATAAAACTGCAGTTGCCTTCTTTTCGCTCGAAATGTCGAATATTCAACTTGTAAATAGATTAATTGTCAGCGAATCGGGAATTCCTTCCGAAAAAATTCGAAATGGAAGGCTAGATCCACATGAATGGACTCAACTTGTTGTAAAGATTAAAGATCTTACAGAGGCAAAGATATTTATTGATGATACCCCTGCCCTTTCAATATTCGAGTTTAGAGCTAAATGTCGAAGATTAAAAGCCCAGTATGATGTAGGAATAATTGTAATTGACTACCTACAGCTAATGACTGGCCCAACTGAAACCAAAGGGAATCGCGAACAAGAAGTAAGTACTATTTCTCGCTCATTAAAGGCGATTGCCAAAGAATTAAACGTCCCAATTATTGCCCTATCTCAGCTTAATCGTTCTGTCGAAACACGTGGTGGAAACAAACGCCCTCAACTATCGGATTTACGTGAATCGGGTGCAATTGAGCAGGATGCCGACGTTGTAATCTTTATTCACCGTCCCGAATATTATGGATTTCTTGAAGATGAGGATGGTAATTCTTTAGCTGGATTGGCTGAAATAATCCTTTCAAAACACAGAAATGGTGCAGTTGGCGACATCAAACTAAGATTTGAGAAGGAAATGGCTCGTTTCTCCGACTTTGAAAATGTTGACTACATGGATTATATTGCAAAAGCAGGTTCAGAAAGCGCACAACCAGCAGTAACTTACAAATCGAGGATGAACGAGGATGTGCTGAGCGGTAAAGAAGGCTTTGGGTTTGAGCCTAACCGATCACCTGATTCTGATATTCCGTTTTAAAAGGCAACTAAATTTATAGTATTTTACTTAACTCTATTAGGGAATGAATTTCATGAGTTGGCTTAGTCTTATGGCTTTTTTTGTAACGATTAAAGTACACCTGATCGATACCGAACTTTTTAGCACCAATAATATCTATCTCTAGATCATCCCCAATCATAATACTCTCGTTCTTTTTAGCATTTACAGACGAGAGTGAATATCCAAATGCCTCAAGGCAAGGTTTATGGTAACCAGATGTTTCAGATGTAATTATCTTTTCGAAGTATTTTGCTATATGACATTTTTCAAGTTTCGGAAACTGAACTTCGTTAAAACCATTGCTAATTATATAGAGTTTATACTTTGGACTAAGATATTCTAGCATCTCCCGCGCTTGAGGTATTAGAGCCGTTTTAGTAGGTGTTATACGAATATACTCATCTCCCATCTCTTTAGCTAAAATTTGATCGTTAACACCATAATCTCTAAGGGTTAAATCGAATCGCTTAAATCTTAATACATCTTTCTTAAGCTCACCAAGACGATATTTTTCCCAAAGATAATCGTTATGCTTAGTGAAGGTATTTATAAAAGTTTGAATATCAGGGTATACAACATTAAGATTGAAATCAAAATATACATCACGCAGTGCATCAATCATGTTCTGATCAAAATCCCAAAGAGTTCTATCAAGATCAAAAAATATATGTTTGTAAACTTTTACTTTTTTATTAAAAAGGCCATTAAACATAAGAAAAAAACTTTTTTATTAAAAAGAGTCAAACAAGTTCTCAAACGAAATTTTTACAATATTTGTTTCGAAATTTATTTTTCAAAAAATATATTTCTAATATTTAAGGGCATTGAACTGAATTTATGGTTGTTAAATAACTTGAAAAATTGAACATAAAAACCTCTATACCTAAAGATTAATAAAAAAGGTCTATTCAGGTAATCAACTATTAATAAAACCAAAAGATTAACTACAGACAAAAAAAGCTAACTTTGCACAATATCAAAACCATAAAATAGAAATACATTGACTTTCGAAGATTTTAATTTTCATCCTGATATAATTGGTGGCATTAAGACTATGGGGTTTGAAAAGCCAACCCCTGTTCAGGAACTTGCAATCCCTTTTATACTTCAAGGGAAAGATTTAATTGCGTGTGCCCAAACTGGAACTGGGAAAACAGCTGCTTTTGTTCTTCCAATTTTAAATAAGCTTGCATTATTACCAGTCAAGCTAAACTACATTAATACTCTTGTAATTGTTCCAACTCGTGAGTTGGCTCTACAAATTGACCAACAGGTAGAGGGTTTTGCCTATTTTTCACCAGCCAGTTCAATTGCAGTTTATGGTGGAAACGATAGTGGTAACTGGGATCGCCAAAGGGCTGCCATTGAAAGTGGCGTTGATTTCTTGATTGCAACCCCTGGAAGACTTATCCAACATCTTCAAATGGGGTATGTATCACTTGATCGTGTTGAACATTTCATTCTTGATGAGGCCGATAGGATGCTCGACATGGGGTTCTATGAGGATATTATGGCAATTGTTGAGAAACTTCCTAAGAAGAGGCAAACGCTTTTATTCTCGGCAACCATGCCTGAAAATATTAGGAAACTTTCAAAAGTTATACTTAACAACCCCAAAGAGATTAGCTTATCAATCTCCAAACCAGCAGATAACATACTACAAGCAGCCTATTTTGCAGAGGATCAACAAAAACTATCGCTACTTACATCATTGGTTGAGGGGAAAAGCAATATTCAAAGTGCTTTAGTATTTGCCTCAACTAAATCGGAGGTTAGAGATATTGAAAAGAAATTAATTAAAGATAATGCTAGTGCTCGGGCTATTCATTCCGATTTAGATCAACAAGCCCGTGAAGAGGTATTGAGAGATTTTAAAAACAGAAAGTTCCAAATTCTTGTTGCTACAGATATTATATCAAGAGGTATTGATATTGAGGATATTGACCTAGTTGTAAACTACGATGTTCCGCGCGATCCAGAGGATTATGTTCATCGCATTGGTCGTACAGCTCGGGCTCAATCCGATGGGGTTGCCCTCACATTTATTAATAAGAAACAACGGAAATCATTCGAGAAGATTGAACACTTCCTAGGCACAAAAATCTATAAAATACCCATACCTAAAGATTTATAGAAGGACTACTCCTTTGCCTTTTGCAGAATTGCATCCTCAATTACCAAACTGAATATCTCGTCCATATCTTTACCAAATGCAGATACCTGTTGAGGAACTATACTTGCCTCGCTCATTCCTGGTACAGTATTAATTTCCAAAAAATAGAGTTTATCATCGCTATAGATATAATCAATTCTAACAATCCCTCTACAATCTAATCTATCATAAATTTTTGATGATAAATGTTGAATTCTTTCAGATAGTTCCGGGTTAATATCTGCTGGAGTTATCTCAGATGATTCGTTGAGGTACTTTGCATTATAGTCAAAAAACTCGTTTTTGGATAAAATCTCTGTTACAGGGAAAATATACTCTTTTTCAGATGTTTTAACCAATCCACAAGTTAATTCACGACCTGCAATAAACTCTTCGATTAATACAGTCTTATCCTCTTTTAAAGCGGTTGTTACAGCACGAGCAATATCTTCTTCAGTTTTAACCTTACTTACACCGTAACTACTACCACTTTCATTAGGTTTTACAAAAACTGGAAGGCCAAGTTGCACAGCTAGTATCTCGGGATCTACAACCTGTCCTTTACGGATTAACACACCCTTGGCCAAATCAACCCCTGTATCCTTAACCAACTCTTTACAAAAATATTTATTAAAGGTTACAGAGGTATTCATTACACCTCCCGTAGTGTAAGGAATGTCAAGCATTTCAAAATATCCTTGCAAGAGACCATTTTCGCCAGGTGTTCCATGTATAGCGATTAAAGCACAATCAAAAGTAATTTTATCGCTATTTATGGTTACGCTAAAATCGTCCTTAGATATTTCGAAATCTCCGAATTCAGGGTGTTTCAGAGTCCAATTAACACCCTTAACAAGTATTGTGTAAACGTTATAATTTGTTTCACTTAGCCATTGAGTGATTTGTGCTGCGCTTTTCAGCGATATTCCTTCCTCTGATGAGTTACCTCCTGCAAGAATTGCTATATTTTTATGTTTGCTCATAGTCATGCCTATTTCAAAAGAATATCAAAGATACTGAAAAGAGTTAAATTTTAGAAGTAAAAAATGTTTGAGAATTGGTACTATGAAATCTGTAGATACTATTTTACTATTCCACAATTTCTCTGCCAGCAACGTAGTTCCGCCATTTTTCAATAACGTTTTTCATATCGGCAGGTAATTCAGATTCAAAATACATTTCTTTGCCTGATGTAGGATGTTTAAAACCCAAGGATTTAGCATGAAGCGCATGTCTGGGACAAAGTGCGAAGCAATTATCAACAAATTGTCGGTATTTAGTAAACACTGTTCCCTTAACAATAATATTTCCACCATATCGATCATCATTAAACACTGGGTGGCGAACATACTCAAAATGAGCCCTTATCTGATGAGTTCTACCTGTTTCGAGTTTACACTCTACAAGGTTCACATAACCTAAGCGTTCCACTACTTTCCAATGAGTTACGGCATGTTTACCTTGATCTCCTTCGGGGAAAACTTGCATTTTTTTCCTATCACGAATACTACGACCGATATGGCCTGTAATAGTTCCCTCATCGGCATCCAAATTGCCCCATACCAAAGTAATATACTGGCGCGATGATGTTCGATCAAAGAATTGCTTAGCCAATCGGTTCATGGCAATTTCGCTTTTAGCAATCACCAAAATCCCGCTTGTGTTCTTATCAATTCTGTGAACCAAACCCGGGCGAACTTCTCCAGAACTAAAAAGTGGAACATCTTTTAGATGGTACATTAATGCGTTTACCAATGTTCCCGAAAAATTTCCATGCGCTGGGTGCACAACCATCCCTGGTTCTTTATCAACGACTATTAGGTCATCGTCCTCAAAGAGAATATTTAAGGGTATATTCTCTGGCTTGATATCCGTATCCCTAGGCGGATAAGCCATCACGATAGAAATGGAATCAAACGGCTTGACTTTATAGGATGATTTCACAGCCTTTCCATTGACTAGGATATTATCAGCATCAGCGGCTGCTTGAATTCTATTCCTCGATATTTGATGAATTTTGCCGGTTAGAAATTTGTCTATCCTAAGCATTGCCTGACCTGGGTCAACATCAAAATGGAAATGTTCGAATAATTCCGATTGCTCCTCCGAGGCTTCATCGAGCTCATCGTCAGGATCGGTAAGTGAATCTTTAGGGTTGATCATTTTATGATTACCAACTTTTTAGTGGTTGTAGTTCTGTTGTGAAATGTTAGCTGGAACATGTAAATTCCAGTGGAAAGATTTCCTAAATCGACACTATTGCTTTGATACAATTTACTTATAACAACTTGTCCTGAAAGGTTAAAAACCCTTATCAATTCGGGTTTAGCGTCCTCATCAATATTCAGATTTATAAAATTCGATGCTGGATTTGGGTAAATAGTAAAATCAGCGGGAGTTGTTAGTTTTTCAACTATAGTAGGATTATGGGTAAGATTACCGAATACAGGTCGAATCATAAGAGACCCCTCGAATTGTGATTTCGTCCATTCTCCAGTAAGATTGTAGTAAAGTTTATCGTTATGAACATTATTTAAATCAAAACCCACGTTGAGCATATCAGTAGAAGTATTTACCCATCCCACCCAAAAATCACCTCCAATTTTCAATGGTTTATCCACTGCATAGAGAATAAACTTATTCAAGCCATTCTTATAAATGGGTTTTAATCCTATTTTCTGATACAGAGTATCACCAGGTTTGCCATTTAAATCCTTCCATACCGTTAGTTTAAAAGAAACCTGTTCAGGATAGTAATGAAGCAATGTATCAGCGTGTATACGGTTAAAATAAATCCAAACTCCTTTTAGAGAATCTTCGACGTAAGAGTAAAATTTCTGTGCTACCATTCCTGTCTGACTACCCTCACCGTAAATCCCATAACCATTCTCAGCAGAACCATCATCGTAGGCGTAGTAGTTGAGAAATTGTTGGGTATACCTAGTTGTATCGTTCCACCGAAGGTATCTTGTGCTATCATCAAGATCGGTTACAAGAAAACTCTCCATCGTATATTTAGCTGAATCCTCCCAATTTGATGAAAAAGGGTATTCAAATTCTCGAGAATGGTAAAATGTTTCCAAAAAGGTTATATTGTCTGCACCTCCTGAGAAAAGGAAGGGAACGCTCGGTTCAGATTGATCGGTAATAATATATTTTCGAGTTACGTTCCATGTCTCTTGACCAAGATTTTTATAAGTAATATCGAAAGTTAATGGATTTGCCAACTCAGATTGTTTGGCTACACCATTAAAATGTTTCCAGGGAATTGATTCGTAATTCTTTAGTAATGATTTTAAAGGTTTACTAAATGAAATATCTCTAAGTAAAGTATCAGCATTTGAACGATTTTTGTTGATATATACTAAATCGATATGCCAATGATCGCCATTACCCCTTAAGCTGGGTATTTGAATATTCAAGGGTAAAGATGCATAGTTCACAAATCTCAGCCGGAATCCTGTCTTTAGGAAGCGAACATCCTTAATAGGGATCATCACATTAAAAAAATGATTCGAGATATCGATCGCTTTTTGAGCAACCACTTTTTTATATAGTTGATGCTTTTCATGTACAATATTATTCGTAAAATCCGCTGAAACCGACCAAGCACGAATCCATTTATTATCTTGATTCGACAGGAATTCAACTACAAGTGAATCATTTGGTTGTGGTGCCTTCCCTAACCCTTTTGGTTGGTATTGAAACGAAAAATATATGCTGTCACTTTCTGGAAAATTTAGATCAATGGGTTGTGATGATAGAGTGTCTGCAATCTGCGAAGTTGTTGAAAGGTACTTGTAAAGTTCGCCTTTCTGATTTATTGCATCAAACGTAGCAACTCCGATAGTCGGAGGGTTAATGGGATAGGTTTGATTTATAAACACATATGAATTTGTCCACTTATCCGGATCAGGGTAATCTAATCCTTTCGAAAAATCATCAAAGAAAGGTACAGTTAGCAACGAACTTGACTTGACTTTAGCTTTTATTTTAGTAACCTTAACATCCTTAATGGGTAGTGTTTGCAGATCTAATAGCATTTCCTGTCCATAAGAATTTACAGATTGTCCAATTAATAGAATCAAAAAAAGTAAAAAGCCTGTTCTCATTCAACTATATCATCAATTTTTGTAGTATCAATCTTTATATATGATGAATCAAGTCCCAACTCTGCCTTAATCTTTGGAACTCTTGACTCATTTAGAGTTAACCAGATATCAACCCTTGCGCCAAAGCTAATAGAATTTGATTCCTCAGAGTATGCAGGGTACTGACTATACACCATTGCATTCAACGTGTCCTTGTAGTCTTTTATTGTTTCATCGTACCTAACCTGACCTAAATTTAAGGAAGCATCAATTAATCTACTTCTCGATTCACTCTGATTAAGACCTATTAGCAAGGGAAGTCCTCCTTTTTCGTTTTGCATACCCCTACCCAAAACCAAATCTATCCTCGAACCTTTAGGAATCATAGTGCCGGGTTCAAGGAATTTTCCTTTGAATTTTTGTTCAAGAATATTGTTCACTGCAATATCTGGAACAAAAACTAAATTGCCAACTATAAGTCCTTGTTGGTCAAGAATTCCTTTTGCTTGACGAAGTGTAACACCAACAATATTAGGCATCTCAACCTTCTTAGGATTGCGAGCATTAATGGTAAGAAGTACTCGGCGATTCTGCTTTACTTTGGTACCTGCAATTGGGATCTGGTCAACAACCGTTCCTGGTTTACGTGTTAGAATATAAACCGAATCGGCTATCTCCGCCCTTAACTTATACTTTTTAGCCAGTTTAACCACTTCGTTGTGTTTCAACCCGCTAAAACTTGGAACAGGATAACTTTGTCCATGACGAGTGAAAATGAATAAAAAAATAAAAAACAGAAGGACCGAGCCAATCATAAAACCTAAAGGGTATAGAACGGTTTGAACGTTATAGTTTGAGTATACCCTTTTAATTATCTTTTTAAAATACTCCAACATGACTGAACTTAACTTATTTCAAGCAATAAAACTTAAGAAAACTGATTAAATAATCTATGACAAAATTATAATTATATGCCTAAATAACTATGCTATTACGCATTTTGGTATTAATAGTACTTAATAATATTGTAAAGAGAATCTCTTTCAACAGGAGTTTTACCCGAATTTTTTATAATATCAGTAAGCATTTCAACGGTCATAGAGGGTTTTTGATCCTCTGCTCCTGCCATTGAGTAAATCTTTGTTGTATCATCAATTGTTCCATCAATATCATCAACCCCAAAAGAGATTGCTAACTTTGTATTTTGCTTCCCCAGCATTGGCCAATAGGCCTTAATGTGGTTGATATTATCGAAGAATATTCTAGAAACTGCAAAATTTCTTAAATCTTCAACCGTTTCTACCTCTCCAAGATAACCTAGTTTGTTATGTTGCGCCCTAAACTTTAAAGGAATAAAGCAGTTAAAACCTCCGGTTCTATCTTGAAGATTCCGAATAGCATACATGTGCTCAGCACGGTGCTTATAACTTTCGATATGCCCATAGAGCATTGTCGCATTCGAGGGCACTCCTTCTAAATGTGCAGCCTCATGAACCTCAAGCCATTGCCGGCCTGTAGCTTTATCGGAACATATTTTTTCGCGAACTTCGGGATCAAATATTTCAGCACCTCCTCCTGGAATGGAATCCAATCCATACCCTTTTAATTTCTTCATTCCTTCTCGATGGCTGAGATTTGCTTTTTTTATAACATACTCCAATTCAATTGCAGAAAAGGCTTTTACGTGCACATTGGGCAGCACTTTCTTGATGCTCTTAATTATTTTTCCATAGTAGCCAATATCCCATTTAGGATGAACACCCCCAACAACATGTACTTCGGTAATGCTTTTTCCTTCATAGCTTTCGGCAAGTTTTGCAATTTCATTTAGTGTCATCTCCCAACTCTCAGGATCACTTGCCGCTTTGTGGTATGAACAGAATTTACAATTGTAGATACATGTATTTGTTGGCTCGATATGAAAATTCTTATTAAAGTAGACGTGATTTCCATTTTTTATATCACGAACATAATTTGCTAACATACTTAATAAACCCAAATCAGCATTTTCATAAAGCTGAACAGTTTCGGAAATGGTTATTCGTCCTCCTTTTAATATTTTGCTCGATATTGAAGCTAATGGTTCAACGAACTTATTCTTTTTTATAAAAGCACTTAAATCTAAGTTTCTATGAGGATCCATTCTCTAACTATTTTTAATAGGAATACAAAAGTAGCCAAGATTTGTTCTGGAAAAGATAAAATAGTAGTAAAAGGTAAATTCTTTTTTATAGTGGAGTGAATTTGCAATAAAATAAAAAGGCAGGTCACAACCTGCCTTTCAAATGTTTTCCTATATGGTATTACCTTTTGTGACTTGGTTCGTCAGAAACAGTAAGTCTCTTTCTTCCTTTAGCACGACGAGCGGCCAACACTCTTCTTCCATTTGGGGTTGCCATACGCTCGCGGAAACCATGTTTATTTTTCCTCTTTCTGTTTGAGGGTTGGAACGTTCTTTTCATTGCTTTATGCTTTTATATTTTTCTACTACTTGTGATTTTCAATACAATAAGTTCATCACCAGAACTTTTTTTGAGACTGCAAAGATAAACTTTTTTTGAAAGTAAAAAAACATCAATCAAAATTCTATTTGCGGGGGACAAATATAATTGATTTTCCTTCAAAATACTCCTCTTCAAAAAAAAATTCAATATCCCACTTTGTTAAATCCTTTTTAAAAGGGGCAAGTTCTTCCTTTAAATCACCCCCCTTTAACGCTATAATTCCATTAGGAAGTTGATTTAAACCTCCCGGTTTAACAAGTTTCTGAACCCAATTAGCGATTGTTGATAAAGGGGCAACTGCACGGGTAATAACAAAATCGTATTCGCCATCTAATTCTTCTGCACGAGCTTTTAGAACCTTAACATTAGCTAAACCAAGCGATTGGGCTATTTCATTCGCCACAATAACCTTCTTTCCTATAGAGTCAATCAGGGTAAATTTACAGTAAGGGAAAAAAATTGCCAATGGAATTCCAGGAAAACCACCCCCAGTTCCAACATCCAAAATCTTCGTGTTTTTTGCAAAAGATATAACCTTTGCTATAGCTAGTGAGTGAAGAACATGGTGAATATAAATATTCTCAATATCTTTCCTAGAAATTACATTGATACGTAAATTCCAATCCCTATACAGTGGTTCAAGTTGCAGTAATTGCTGACGTTGAATGGAATTTAACTCTGGAAAATATTTGATTATTTGATTCATGGTTAAACTAATAATATCGAAGTAATTTATCTGACTTTTAGAAAAATTGCTATAGTCATGGGATAATTTGCTTTTATTGGTTGTCTAATAATGACTTTTTAGCTAATTTTCTAGTATTGTTTCAATTAATCAATGATATGGCAACCACTAGATTACAGCAAACAAATTCGGTTATTTAATGACGGGGACTATTTTTAAGAATATTGAAGAGTAGTTCACGAGCTCTGAACAACTGCGCTTTAACCGTTCCAATAGGAAGACCGAGTTCATCTGCTATCTCCTCATATGAAAACTCGCTAAAGTATCTTAATTCAATTAACTTACGATATCTTGGTTTGAGTTTTCCAACAACCTCTTGAATTAGTTTAATATTTTGCTCTTTGATCAGCTGCTCTTCAGGATCGAGGTTACTCGATTGTAAATGTGCGGTTGGGGATGAGATAGGGCCCTCCTGATCCTCCGCAGTATTGTCAATGGAAATAAGATTCGCTTTCTTTTTTCGGATAAAGTCGATACAATTATTTGTTGCTATTTTAAATAACCATGTGCTAAAAGCGTAATTTGGAGTGTATTGGTGGATGTTTTTAAATGCTTTTCCGAAAGCCTCAATTGTTAAATCCTCTGCATCACTCTTATTATTAACCATTTTCAGCAACATAAAGTAAATGGCATCCTTATATCTATCAAGTAATTCAGCGTAGGCCTTTTGATCACCTTGAATGGCTTGGTCTACCAATACTAGATCGAATTTGGCTTTTTCTGATAGATTAGAATTTATCTCCATGTTGGCTTCCGAGGATTTAAACGATTTAGTAATAATAACCCTCCATAGAAGAAGAGCGAATAGAAATCGTAAAATAGCGAAAGTAGCAATAATTTCTTTTCACTCAAACGATTCATCACTCCTTTTATTATTGATAGTTGCACTACCCACCGCAAAATGAAGGCGCTACCAATAACCCATGGATAGTAAACCATCGCTAGTAAAGCAATTGTAGAACCAAAAAATAAAATTCGGGAGGTAATTTCACCACTTAACATTATCTTAGATAATAGATTATATCTTTTTGAAGTCGTGAGGTGTCTACGCTTCTGATTCACCCATCGCTCATAGGTATCTCTGGGAATGGTTCTAGTATGCGCATCATGTCTAAATTCAACTCTTGTGTTAGAATCTTTTGCTACCTCATTGATAAACAGGTCGTCATCACCAGAACAGAGATGAGCATGTGAGGCAAATCCTTTATTCTTAAAAAACAGATCTTTTCTGTATGCCAAATTTCTACCTACACCCATGTATGGTCTACCGTTTAGTGCAAATCCCAAATATTGCATTGCTATAAATAGCCCATCAAATCGAATGATTTTATTTAAAAATCCTTTTTCCTCAAAAAAACCTCCATAACCTAATACAATCTCACAATTATCAGAAAACCCATCAGCTATTGATGAAAGCCACTTCTTACTATTGGGTCTACAATCCGCATCAGTTAAAACGAGCCAATCATTTTTAGCTGCTTTAATACCAACAGTTAGGGCTAACTTTTTGTTATGGGTAAATTTCTCATCCTGCTTTATTGTCGTTATCCGAAGGTTATCGTATTTTTTCGCAAGCGCTTCAAGCGTATATTCGCTATTATCAGACGAACAATCGTTAACAACAACTACCTCAAAGTCAGGATATTCCTGCTCCATAACGGAAGGCAAAAAGGATAATAAATTTTCCTCTTCATCTCGGGCGCAAATTATTACCGAAATAGGTAGTCTAGGTGTTAAATGCTCTTCCAATTTATTTTTGTGTAATACTACTTTTAGGTAAATTCCAAGATAGTAATATAGCTGAATTAGAAAGGAGATGATAAAAATTGAAACTAGTACTAATTCGTAAATAGTTGAATTTGAAATTATTTCTCTCACGGTAAAGTCTTATTAAAACGACGACAATGATATTAAACATTTTTGTGTTTACCAACATGAGTTTGTATTGTTAAATCAAGATTTGTTAATAGAAACAGCTTATAATATTAAATTGTTCGTTTTCATTGAATTATCAATATAGTATTGGCTGATCAAAGTCCTACTTTTTATTTCAGCAAAATTCTATATTTTAATAGATAATTCAACAATAAATTGTACCCTAATGATGAATTTGAAGCAAATTATTTTCAACAATGTTTTTAATTATCTTTGACCCTGAAAAATTGGGCTAATGGATTTTATACTTGAACATACTGACAGATCGTCAAAAGCTCGTGCAGGGAAAATTGCAACAGATCATGGTGAGATATTAACTCCAATTTTTATGCCTGTTGGCACGGTTGGAAGCGTAAAAGGTATTAATCATCAGGATCTGGAGAATGATATTAATGCTCAGATAATCTTAGGGAATACCTATCATTTGTACCTACGTCCAGGATTAGAGGTTCTTGAAGCTGCGGGCGGTTTACATAAATTTTCGAGCTGGAATCGTCCAATCCTTACGGATAGTGGTGGGTATCAGGTTTTTTCTCTTACCGAAAATAGAAAACTAACACGCGAAGGAGCCACGTTCCGTTCCCATATTGATGGCTCAAAACACAAATTTACACCCGAATACGTCGTTGATATCCAGCGAATTATTGGAGCGGATATTATTATGGCATTCGATGAGTGCCCACCGGGTAACTCCGATTTTGAATATGCACGTAAATCGCTTGATTTAACTCAGCACTGGCTCGATAGGTGCATTAAACAATTCGATAGTACTGAACCCAAGTATGGTTATGGTCAAACTATTTTCCCAATCGTACAAGGATGTGTATACCCTGATTTACGTCGCAGAGCAGCAGAATATATAGCTGAGTTAAACCGCGAAGGGAATGCGATTGGTGGCCTGTCGGTTGGAGAGCCTGCCGAGGTTATGTATGAAATGGTTGATGTTGTAAACGAAATTCTCCCTAAAGATAAACCTCGCTATTTGATGGGGGTTGGAACACCAGAAAACATCCTCGAAGGAATTGCTCTTGGGGTGGATATGTTTGACTGCGTTATGCCAACCAGAAATGGTAGGAACGGCATGCTTTTTACTAGTGAAGGGATTATAAATATTCGCAACCAAAAATGGAAGGACGATTTTTCATCAATTGATCCAAATGGTCTATCTTTTGTTGATATAAGATATTCCAAAGCATATTTAAGGCATCTATTTATTTCGGCTGAAATGCTTGGCCCACAAATTGCAAGTATTCATAATTTAGGATTTTACCTTTGGCTGGTAAAAGAGGCTCGCGAACATATTTTGCAAGATGATTTTGCAGCATGGAAAAATCAAATGGTTAAAAAATTATCAGCGCGATTATGAGAGAAAAATACAGATTAAAAACAATTGACTATTACATAATTCGTAAGTTTATTGGAACTTATCTGTTTGCTATTGCTCTTATAGTAGGTATTGCAGTAGTTTTTGATATTTCAGAGAAATTGGATGATTTCATGGAAAAGAAACCTCCACTGAGTTATATCGTATTCAAATACTACCTTAACTTCATACCCTATTTTGCTAACCTATTCAGCTCACTATTTACTTTTATTGCAGTTATTTTCTTTACATCGAAAATGGCCTATAACACTGAGATAATTGCAATTCTTAGCAGTGGTGTCAGCTTCAAACGGCTGATGTACCCATACTTTATTTCAGCAACAATTATCGCTGTCTTTTCATTTTTTCTCACAAGCTTTATTATACCGCCAGCAAATCGAGTGAGGCTAGATTTTGAGAATACTTACATAAAAAGGCCTTTTCAGAATAGCGATCACAACATCCATAAGCAGGTTCGCCCAGGGGTTTTTGTATACATGGAAGCCTATAACTCATTTAGCCAAACTGGCTATAAATTCTCTCTTGAACATTTTGTGGATGGAAAATTACAGTCAAAGCTAATGTCGGACTACGCACGATGGGATTCTACTAAGGGAAAATGGGCAGTTCAAAACTATTACATAAGAACATATCTTGCAGAAGGTCAGGATATTAAAAAAGGAGAAAGGATTGATACTTCTATCTTTATTACCCCCAAAGATTTTACAATGAGAACAAGCGTTGTTGAAACCATGAATCTTTTCCAATTAAATGAATTCATAGACCAACAGCGCCTTCAAGGTGCCGATACCATTGATGTGTTTTTAATAGAAAAACACAGCAGACTTGCATTCCCTTTCTCAACCTTTATTTTAACGTTAATAGGAGTATCCCTATCGTCCCGAAAGGTAAGAGGTGGTATAGGTTTACATATTGGTCTTGGTTTAGCTATTAGCTTCTCTTACATCCTCTTCATGCGATTCTCCACCATGTTTGCCGTTGGTGGTTCATTAACCCCACTCTCTGCGGTTTGGATCCCAAATATTCTATTTGCTATTATAGCAGTTGGGCTTTACAGAATGGCACCAAAATAAGATACGCAAAATCTGTTTTTCACATAACTATCCGCCAATATACCATATTATTTATTATTTTTGACAATATAATTAGCACCTAGTCGTACTAATTATCAATACGTATGTATTGTACGGATTAGTCCGAATAATATATTATATCATAAATAATATATAATATGCCCATTAATGATTCATTTATTTTTATTATTCACAAATTACTTCGCTCAAACAACTATGTTATTAATAAAAAAGAGCTGATTTTTCAATTAAACAGCAATCCATTTTATCCTAGTTTGCGAGCTGTTACAGGTTCTTTACAGCACTTTGTTAAAGAATGCTCTGCCATTGAAATTCCTGTTAACAAAACAGTTTTATGCCAATTACCTCATACTTTTATTGCCCAAACAAAAAGAGATGGACAGGAACTTTTTGTTTATGTAGAAAACAATGAGAATAACATTACTATTTATTACGACTCTTTAGATAAACAGAAACTTTCGCAGGAGAGTTTTCTGGAAATATGGACAGGAGTAATTGTAGCAATTGAAAAAAACCCATTGCCTTCAAATAAGCAGTTATCTAAATATCGGGAAATATCTGTTGGCGTTTTAATTATTATAGTCCTTGGTATATTTATCAATAGTAATGCTGGCATTTTTGAATTCTCCCATTTCTCACTTTCACTTTTAGGAATTGTTGTGTGCTGGTTAATTATTATGTATGAAATGGGTATACAATCGAACATCCTTGACAAAATATGTTTGGAGAATAATGAAGTATCTGGTTGTGATGCCGTAATGAATTCATCAGGGGCAAAGCTGTTTGGGGAAATAAAACTCAGCGATGTAGGTATAGTGTATTTTATGTCCTTATCCTTGATTTGGATGTTTTGTGTATTTTCTCATTCAAACCCAATAGGAATCGTTCTAATTTCGGGCATCGCAATACCATTTACAATTTATTCGATATTTTACCAGTTCTGGATTGTAAAAAAGTGGTGCCCATTATGCCTTTCTATAGTTGGCATTTTATGGTTACAAGCCTTATCCGTAATATTTTACAAGCACAATAGTTTATTATCCATGGAGAATAATTCTATTTTGATAGTATTATTCTCAATCGTATTTTCATCAATTTTATGGGGCTTTGCTGCTCCAAAAATCATAGCAGAAAAGAATTTCCATGAAATTAAAGCCAAGCACTATCGATTTAAACGAAATTTTTCTCTGTATAAAAAAATTATTGCCTCTAACCCAAAGGTAGATGCTAAAATCAAAGGGATTTCTGAAATCAGTTTTGGCAATAGAAATACTCCTCTTAATTTATGTTTCATCACCTCTCCTTTATGCGGCTATTGTAAGGAGGTGCATACCATGATAGGGAAAATTCTGACATTGGCTGATAATAATGTTCAAATTACAATACGATTTAATATAAATACGAATTCAACAAGCAGTTTTTCTGCTAGAATATGTAGTCGGTTATTGGAAATATTTCATGTATCGGGTGAAAGTAAATGTATGGAAGCTTTAGATGATATTTATGGTGATATAGCACCTGCTAAATGGATTCAAAAATGGGGAGAAACGGAGAATAGCAAATTTAATACTATCCTATTAGAGGAACGGAAATGGTGTTTAGATAACAATGTTGATTTCACCCCTGAAATTTTTGTAAATGGCAGGGAGTTCCCAAAGGAGTACGAAAGAACAGATCTATTGTTTTTTATCGAAGACCTTATTGAAAATCACGCTAATGATCAAATAAATCAAGAATTAATTACGGAAAAGCAATAACAATTGATTGATATCTAAAAATTTTACAGACTAAAACCGAGGGTGTCTATAAAGTTCCGAGGTAAAATAATAACAAATAACTTATGTTAAAAAATTTATTAAACATCGATGGTGCAAAACTTTTAAACAAAGTTGCACAAGAAAACATTAAAGGTGGTAAACCTGTACCAAGAATGTGTGCACTCGGCGGAATTTGTCCTCCAGGGTTTTGCTGTAAAAGTGGTGTTTGCATTGACGATACTCCAGGACCCGATGGGACTATTCCTGCATGTGATTCTTACTAGACCATAATCACTCAGAGGTTATCTTCAAAAAACAGAAGCAACCTCTTGTTTTGAATGAACTAAAGATACTATGGATAAAAATCCATAGTATTTTTAGTTATAGGCTTTTCTCCCAACCATCCAATATATTCTCAATAGCCTCATTTTATTCTAGCAACTCTTAAAAATTCAAACCAACTCTTCTTATATTCTTTTCATGCTATTCTTCACTATGTTTGCCGTTGGTGGTTAACCCCACTCTCTACGGTTTGGATTCCAAATATTCTATTTGCTATAAGAACGTCAGTTCGATGTAAGATGTCATCCTGAGCGAAGCAAAGGATCTAATTGCCTAAAACCCAGACATTTCTCCTCGTTCAGCATGACAAAGTAACAATCTAATAGTGAACTGAGAATCAATATATTATACTTACATCGAACTGACGTTATAATAGTAGTTGGGCTTTATAGAGTAGCACACCCAAATAAGGAAAATCTATTCTATGAATTCCAAATTGATTTACAATTTAGGTGCTTGAATTCCTGAATAACCAAATATCCTAACAAAATATCGCAATTTGCGATATTCCAAAAATTTGAGAAAAGGTGATGTATATGAAACATGCCTCAATTTGAATGTTTTCTAATCAATCCTTTTAAAACATCCTCCTTAACGATACATTAAAATGATTTTTGTATTTCCACCTTACTTTTATGTCTCCTCAAATGCAGCATCTGACTTAGGATCAATTCATAGGATATAGGCGACCTTCAATCGATTCAACTACACTCAAAGTTTCAATAGCGTTCTCGATACCAAAACTTAAAGCTGATTTTTCAGATATTTCTTGTATGTAAAGTTCCAGGTTTGCCATGAATCCTTCATCATTAAGCAGAAATTCTGGGGTTCTTAGAATATCCTCTTTAAATGCCAAACTATAAATAGGCAATTCTTTAAAATACCCATCTTCGCCGGAAAAGAAGCGTAGCATACATTTCTCTGGCTCATTTACCCTTGTTAAACTTAATGCTATTACGCTGCCATTATCATATTCCAATCGAAGGTTAATGGCTTTGGGTGATTTAGTAAAAAGAGGCAAACCGTTAACTCTGAGTTTTCTCAAGCCACATGGTTTTATTCTAATAAAAGAGGCAATATCATATATCAGCATTCGCAAAAAAGCATCATCACTTATAGCTAAACCTGCATCTCGGGTGAGCTGTAACATAAAGTAATTACTTATAATTTCATCTTGTTTTATTAAGATTTCACCAGCACAGCCAAAACCAACTGGAACGCCTATTTCAAGAGACAATTCATTGACTTCAATTAGTCCTGAATGGGTGTAATCAGGAAGGCTTGCTAAAAAAATATTCACCCCTCTTCTAAGCACTTTAGCTGCAAAATTTAAATAGTTGGAGCTGTCAAGAAATACGAATGCCACATCTATTTGAACAAGGAGTTCATCCTCCGACTCAAAAGTCAATGGTTTTGAAACTATTGATCTATCATGATTTTTGAAGAAAGCCCCAACCAATTCGAAGTTATTGCTCTTTGCTATTTTAAGCAATAATTCTATACTGACTGGATATTGAAAAAAGAAGCCTGCTTTCATCTGTATAAATTTTTATAAAAAATTAATATAGTATTAGTTATCATTTTGCTTGGTATTCTTTATCAACATGGACATTTCATAATCTTATTTATATTTCAATAAAATCAATACATTTTTTTTATCGTTAAATATTCAATTAATTTTTCTTACACAAACTTATTCCAAATTACTTCAAACAAGAGGAGTTTTCAACTCTTTTTATCAACTAAATAGTAACACCCTAAAATCTTAAAACTCCTGTTATCTTTGCAATGATAATTATTGCTTAATAGCCAAGATGCAGGATTCATACAGACATAAAGGGCTCAGAAAGAATTTGGTTGAAGAAATTAGGTTGAAAGGAATTTCTGATCAACGAGTTTTAGATGCAATAAATCGTGTGCCTCGCCATTTCTTTATGGATAGCGGTTTTATCAACTTTGCATATAAAGATTCTGCTTTCCCTATTGGTGCTGGACAAACAATATCACAACCCTACACGGTTGCTTTTCAAACCCAACTATTGAGCATTCAACCCCACGAAAAAGTGCTCGAAATTGGTACCGGTTCAGGGTATCAAACAGCAGTTCTTATTGAAATGGGGGCAAATGTTTTTACCATTGAAAGGCAAAAGGAATTATATTTAAAAGCAAAAGCGTTGCTTGAAAGAATGGGTTATCGTCCACATCTCTTTTATGGGGATGGATATCTTGGAATGCCTAGCTACGGGCCTTACAATAAAATTATTATCACTGCCGGAACGCCTGAAATCCCTGAGAAACTAATTGAACAACTGGATATTGGAGGGAAATTAATAGCTCCTGTTGGTGACAATACTAGTCAAGTAATGACTTTAGTAGAAAAAATTAGTGCCACTGAAAGTAAGATAACTAAGCATGGAAACTTTATCTTTGTTCCCTTATTAAAAGGGGTAAAACAATAGTATAAATTTAACATAATGGTACAAATCAAGCAGTTAATTCTTAATCCTTTTCAAGAGAATACTTACATTATTTACGATGAAACCAAAGAAGCAGTTATTATTGATGCTGGTTGTCATACCCAGTCGGGTATTGATGAGGTTAAGAATTTTGTCGGTAAAGAAAATCTAAAGATTAAGTACTTATTAATCACACATGGACATATCGACCATATTATAGGGCTTCAACCACTTAAAGAAATATATCAAGTTGAATGTCTCGCTCATGCCGATGAACTTGCACTGATTAAATCAATTCCTGCACAGGCGCTTATGTTTGGATTTGAGATGGATAAAGCACCAGTAATTGACAAAACTTTTAAGGATGGCGATAAAATTACTTTTGGAAACTCATGTATTGAAGTAATACATACGCCCGGTCACTCAAAGGGTGGAGTTTGCTTTCTGCTTCGTGAGCCAAAAATTCTTATCTCTGGTGACACCCTTTTCCAAGGATCTATTGGTCGAACTGATTTAGGAGGAAACTATGAAACATTAATTTCGAGTATTATTAATAAACTTATTCCGTTGGGTGACGATGTTGTGGTCTACCCTGGACATGGCGATTCCACAACTGTTGGGTATGAAAAAAAGCACAATCCGTTCCTCCGATAGCAACAATTACAAAAAACTTTTTCTAGAAATTGATATTTCTCAACTTTTATCAGCAATCCTTTTTTTAATTTTACATCACATTTTGAACTATTTTCAATTAAACTATAAATTCAAAAATAATGATAACTGATTCCTTTGTTTCACGTCATATTGGTCCTCGCGACCACGAATTAGATGAAATGTTAAAAGTTATTGGCGTATCAACGCTTGATGAACTTATTAACCAAACAGTTCCAACCAATATACGCTTAAAAAGACCTCTCAACCTACCTGCTCCGATAACTGAACATGAGTACTTAAACAAAATCAATGCTTTAGCAGCAAAAAACAAGATTTTCCGTTCTTTTATTGGCTTGGGATATTATGGTACTGCGACTCCAGCAGTAATCATGCGCAATATATTTGAAAATCCAAGTTGGTACACTTCATATACTCCATACCAAGCAGAAATTAGCCAAGGTCGTTTAGAGGCTTTGTTAAACTACCAAACCATGGTTATGGATTTAACAGGTATGCAAATTGCCAATGCCTCGCTTCTTGATGAATCAACCGCAGCTGCTGAGGCAATGATTATGATGCATAACCTTCGTAGTCGCCAAGCAGTAAAGGATGGTAAGAATGTAATTTTTGTTGATAGAGATATCTTCCCACAGAATCTTGAGGTCATCATTACACGTGCAAAACCGCTGGGAATTGAAGTGGTAACAGGATGCTACAGCCAATACACCTACACAGGAAAAGAATTTGGTGCAATTGTTCAGTATCCATCAGCCAAAGGAACTGTTAGAGATTATGCAGAATTTACAACCAAAGCTCACGAAGCAGGTGTTCTTGTTTCTGTAATCTCAGATCTTTTAAGCCTTGCCCTTATTACACCTCCTGGTGAATGGGGAGCTGATATCGTTGTTGGATCAACCCAACGATTTGGTGTTCCAATGGGATTTGGCGGTCCTCACGCTGCATTCTTTGCAACTAAAGATGAGCACAAACGCAGTATGCCGGGTCGTATCATAGGTGTTTCAATCGATAAACATGGCAATAAAGCGTTACGTATGGCTTTGCAAACCCGCGAGCAACACATCAAGCGCGAACGTGCAACCTCAAACATCTGTACAGCACAAGCACTTCTTGCCACAATGGCTGGCATGTATGCTGTATATCATGGACAAGAGGGAATTAAGAGAATTGCTTCATACACCCATAGTGCCGCAGTAATTGTTGCTACCGAACTAACAAAATTAGGCTACACACAGAATGTAAGAAGTTTCTTCGATACTCTTGAGATTTCTCTTCCAGCATCAGTGAGTTTAAACACAATTAAAGAAAAAGCACTTGCAAACAAGTTGAATTTCTTCTATAAAGAGAACGGTAGTATTGGTATCAGCTTCGATGAACTAACCAACGTTAGTGATATTAACTGCATTTTAACTGTATTTGCCGAAGCAAATGGCAAAAAAGCAACAGCAATCACCGCAATCGTTGAATCAAACCAAATACCTGCTAACCTAAAACGTAAAAGCAGCTATTTAACTGAGAAGGTATTCAACATGTTCCACTCCGAAACCGAAATGATGCGGTATATCAAGAAGTTGGAACGTAAAGATATCTCCCTAACCCATAGTATGATTTCATTGGGTAGCTGCACTATGAAACTTAACGGTGCTGCTTTAATGTTGCCACTTAGCCGTGCAGAATTCGGAAGCATCCACCCATTTGTTCCAGTGGATCAGGTTGCTGGTTATATGGAGATGATTCACGATTTAGAAAAATATTTAGCCGAGATAACTGGTTTTGCAGCAGTTTCGCTCCAACCAAACTCTGGTGCAGCTGGTGAATATGCTGGATTAATGGTTATCCGTCAGTATCATATCGATAGAGGCGACACGCATCGTAATGTTGCTCTAATTCCTGCATCTGCGCATGGAACAAACCCTGCAAGTGCTGCTATGGCAGGCATGGAGGTTGTAGTTGTTGCCTGCGATGAAAAAGGGAATATCAACGTAGATGATTTAAAGGCAAAGGCAGAACAGCTTAAAGATAAACTTTCATGCTTTATGGTTACCTACCCATCCACTCACGGGGTATTTGAGTTCAAAATTCGCGAGATGATGGATATTATTCACAAGAATGGTGGTCTAGTTTACATGGATGGTGCTAACATGAACGCACAGGTTGGACTTACCAGCCCAGGCGAGATTGGTGCTGATGTTTGCCATCTCAACTTACATAAAACCTTTGCAATTCCTCATGGTGGTGGTGGTCCAGGTGTTGGTCCAATTGCTGTTACAAAGGAACTTGCTCACTTCCTTCCTTCACACCCTGTTGTAAGAACTGGTGGTGATAAGGCTATTACCGCCGTTGCCGCTGCTCCTTACGGAAGTGCAAGTGTTCTGCCAATTACCTATGGATATATCCTAATGCTAGGTGGCGAAGGTTTAACAAACGCTACCAAGTGGGCTATTCTAAATGCAAACTACATGGCCACCCGCCTAAAAGGACATTACAGCGTTCTTTACACTGGCGAAACTGGACGTGTTGCACATGAGATGATCCTCGATTGCCATCATTTTAAGGCAACCTACGATGTTGAAACAGGTGATATCGCTCGTCGTTTGATGGATTATGGATACCATGCTCCTACCCTATCATTCCCTGTTCATGAAACTTTAATGGTAGAACCAACCGAAAGCGAATCCAAGCAAGAACTAGACCGCTTTGTTGATACTTTAATTACCATTAAAAAAGAGCTTGATGATATTAAAGATGGCAAAGCCGATAAGGTTGATAACGTAGTTAAGAATGCTCCTCACACAGCCACCGAAGTTACTGCCAATGAGTGGAACCATACCTATGGTCGTCAGAAAGCAGCATTCCCACTGCCTTGGATTGCTGGGAATAAGTTCTGGCCAGCAGTTGGAAAGATAGATTCTGGTTATGGTGATAGGAATTTAGTATGCTCATGTGCTCCAATTGAGGAATACTTGTAGCAAATACGAAAAAAGAGTTCCGAACTTTCAAAAAGTTCGGAACTCTTTTATTTTGTGGGTTTTCCCTCAACCCAAGACCTTTTGGGGTCGATAGACCCGAAAGAGTCTAAGATTGTTAAAACCTTATTTTCAGACATTAGTAGAAAATTATTGTTTATACGAAATTTCAACCTTATTAAAAAAGCTCAATATATGTATAAAAAAATATCATAATTAACACACCAGATCCGAACTTTTAAAAAGTTCGGATCTCTTTATATTTGGGGAGTATAGATAACTTCTTTTATAAACTTGAGTAAAGCAAAATCCTCTTAGTTTTGCTATAGAGCACCTACTAATTTCTCTAATTGATCAAAATAAGAAGGAGTCATATTTCCAATTACCAAAGACTCGTAGTAATTTCTAATAGTGCCTTTCATATTTTCATTAATACAATTTTTATCTTCTTTAATTGATGTTGTAAAATGAATTACTGCAGATAACTTGTAATAATCTGGGGTATGCTCGGAGGTTAAGACAAATAAATACAATGTGTTTATTGGCAATTCATCATTGAATTTAAGTCTTGTCAAAATATTTTTCGATTCCCTATTAAGATCCTCTATCTTTTTAACGTTTTTTTCAACATCATTCCGCAAGTAATCAATAGAGGAGTTGTAAATAGAGTAAAGCCCAATAATTGATAATCCAATAATTATACCCACAACCACAATTAAGAGGTTAAGATAATTTTTAACAACTATTTCATCAACATTCTGAATTTTAAAGTGATATGAAATATTCAGTACCAGTGCTGTAAAACTTAGGATAATTGCTATAAACAGTAATATGTAGTAATTCTTTTGTTTCATAACTTTATATTTTTTTTAGCCAGGTCAACAAGTTGATTATCGTTTGTTCCATCTTTCTTCTCTTTATAATGCACGTTTCCTCCCCATGGTTTTGTAAAGATTGCAGTATGCCTTGTCCATACTACTATAGGTATTCTTTTATCTCTTAGTTCCTTCTCATATAGCACCCATCCCGTCTCCAACCCACCGTTGGTCTCTTCAACTGAATAAGGGTAATTGGGCATTATAGAGTCCAAAAAGATCAGATCAAAAGAAATTCCCGATTCGTTCAGTAAGTATTTGGCAGCACTTACGCTACCTGCAATTTCAACCTTATAATGCTTTTTCAGTTCCGTAATGAGTCTGTGAATCATATCCGCTTCATCCTCAATAATTAAAATGTTTTTGTTTCCCATAATGTAATGTTTACTCAAGTTTATATTATCTATTTTTTTATGCTAACAGTAAATTTAATATGTGAAATCGGTTCTTTCAAATAGAGAGTTGCCATTTCTTCGAACAAAATATTGTTTTCTTTCCTATATGCAATAAATTCTTTGATCAACTCATTATCCCGAAGTCGGAAAACACTGTATTTATTATATTTTTCAATTATATCAGGTGGAATAGGAAGTGATAACTCTTCATAGTCTTTTTTCCCTTCTTTTGTAAAACAATTCAGCAGAGACATTCTTTTCTCATTTGATTCAATTTCTTTAAGAGCCTTATGTAGTCCTATGATTCCAAAAATATTATAATCAAATAAATCATTGTCCGCCTCAGCAATAACTGTTCCACCATGCGCTTCAACTATTCGCTGTACAAGAGAAAGACCTAAACCAGTACCTGTCAAGCATTTTTCTGTAGCTTTCTTTCCCCTGAAATTTTCTTCCCAAATCCTATTACTATCATCATCTGGAATGGCTATTCCCATATTCTCTACAATTATTTTATATTCATCACCAGTGCTTATCATTTTAATAATCACACATGTACCCAAAACGGCATATTTTACTGCGTTATTTACTAAATTGATAATAGCCGTTTGAAACAGTTGGTGTACATATATAGTGTTTTCGTATTTTGAATCATCATTAAAGATAACTCGTACATCTACCCCGCTTTTTCTTGCATCAGCCCTAAAAATGTCCAGTGATGACATAAGAAATGTTTTAAGATTAAGAGCTTCTCTTGCAGAATTTGCAGTTTCTCCATCAAAATTCTTCATTTTAGCATACTGAGAATAATTTCTTATAATAGAAGCTGCTCCGGATATTCTGTAAACTAAATTATTAATATGGTCTCTTTTACTTATTTTTTGATATTTAAGCTCCTCAATAATTGATTTTGCATTTTGAGTTATTACCTCCGTTTGTGCGGGTAATTCGTGATTAAGTTTACTTAAAGTTCCATCAGATATTTTGTATTGTTTTAAAATTTGAATAGAAAGGCTAATGATATCCGAAGCAGTTGATGCAATATCGAAATGATAATACAGAAATGATGATCCTTTATCCTCTCCATCAATACTTTTTATCTTATTGATAAGTTCTATAAATCCTACGATTTCTTTTTTATTATCCAGAATTGGAATAAGCATTGATGAATAGATGGGCTCTGTATCGTTATAAATAAAATCTCTTTTAGAATAAATAAAAGGGGAAGTCTCAACATTGTCCTTCTCTAAAGATGTCCTATAATTATCAAACCAAATGCTAAAATTAGGGTATCTGCTTGATAAATCTGCCATACAGATATTTGGCGGAATGGTTATTTCCTCGTCAAACACTTTTTTAAGTGTAGTACCTTCATATAAGTAAATAAGGCATTCTTTACACCTAATTGAATTTCTTATTATTTCACATGCATTTCTATAATACTCTTTTTCCTTTTCAATAATAAAACCTGTTTCCTGAATAAGTTTTTCCCTTAATTTCCTTTGCATGTTTTGAATTACAATATATTGGCTCGAAAAAATTGTCCTAGAAACGGTTTCCAGAAAATTAAAGCTATTATAATATGAGTAACTTTTTTCATCAAAATAAAGCGTCAAAAGTCCAAAATAATTTAATTTATTCTTATCAAAAGGAAAAATTGGAACTAAAACTAAAATATCTGATTTACACAAATTTTGTGATTCAAGGAATACATCAAAATTGGTAAATTGATCATTTACTGTTGGAAATTGTTTCGGATCAATAATATCATTAAATTTAAGTTCCTCACCTCTTTTCATTTTATCATAAATACTTTTTATATAATCGTAAAAGCAATGCTTTTTTCCATCATGAACTTCATTACGGTCAATAATGTAAGGTGTTGATTTTACTTGCTCCTGTGATTTCCCCAAAAAATTGGAGGTATGTTCTTTTTCTAAAAAAATATCCTCTGGGTTATTGTCATTTAACGACCAAAGCGAGGCGTAAACTAAATGGCTATGTCGTTGGTTTGTTTCATCACCATTATCTACAAATAAATGTTTTAATGCATCAAATACTTTTTTATTCTTTTCAATTATACTATCAACATTGATTACAATTGACAAGTCGTTTATGAACTGGTTTAATCTTTTGTCGGCATCCTTTGTCGTTTTCATTGTTATGAAAACACTTAGAATATCTGAAAGACTTTTAAGTTGATATTCATTAACAGTAACATTATCCTTATTTGAAAATAATACTAAAACTGCATGAAGAATTCTTTTTTCACTATTATCAGAGTACTTATCCTTAATATATACAGGAAGAAAATATTCTGAATTATAACCAGTAAGAATTTCCTCATAATACCTATTTAATTCATTTGTCTTATTGTTTTTAAATAGATCAACGTCTTTAATTGAAATATAACATTTGTCATATTCTTTGTTTATAAATTTCTTAGCCACATAAATAATCAAACCCTCGCCATCCCTAATTTCACCATTAAGATCTAAATCAAGTTTCTTAATATGCTCGTTTATACTAGTTTTTAAATTTTCAATTTCTGGAGGATAAAAATCGTAACAATTTATAGTATTTCTAAACTCATTACATGAAAAGTAGCAAGCAGCTTTAAAACTATCATCATTAGCTACAATAAACTGTAAGGCATCTGGTAGAGTTTGCTCTTCAATCCTTGGAATATTTATAAAATTTGTAATTAACTTTTCACTTATTAAGTACATAGAATAGAGGATTTTAAATTCATATCTAAATTACTATATTTTTCTAAAAATGTTACTCTTAGGTTATTTATTTTTAAAAGATATAGAACCATACATTAATTTAATATGATTGTCCACAATAATTCCCACCAAAGAATAAATAATCCAAAATGTCATTGCCTTTCGGCGAACTCGCACAACTTGTCCCGATATTCTTTATCGGGAATACGCTCGGTTTCTGCGAACCATTAGCTCATGAGCGAAGCGAACCGAGCTTGCGAGTTCACCGAAGGTAATAATGCAGGAACTGACCAAAGAGAACTCAGCCGAGCTAATCCCTAACTTACAGGAATTAAACCTTAACTCACATATAACTAAAAATGAAAAAGAGTTCCGAACTTTTTAAAAGTTCGAAACTCTACAGTTTAGCAATAAATAAATTATGATTGTCCGCTATAATTCCTAATCAGGAATAAACAACCCAAGTTGTCATTCCTGCGAATGCAGGAATCCCGTTCTTTATAATCTAGATTCTGGGACTTCGCCCAGAATGACAAGGGGATCATTTTAGATATTAGGTATAATAGAGGATATTCATAAAATAAATTATCCTCTTCCTTATCAAATTTTGGAATTTTAAAATCCACAAAATAATTTAGGCATTACATTACAGGTTTTGAGGGCTCTTCTAAACTTGGGAACTCTTTTTTACCATTAATGAATTACCCGTAAGCTAAATTTGGCTATTCTTTTATTTTTTGATTTTTCATAACCTGAGTGGGATAATTTCCCATTCGTTTGGGAACGAACTGGTGGAAATAGGACTCCATCCAAACGGTTTGGGAGGGGGTTAAGTCTTCTGGAAGTACTTCTAAACCGTTTGGGGGCTAACTGGTGAAAAAGAGGTTCTTCCCAAACGGTTTGGGAAGAGGTTAAATTTTCCCAAGGTGTTTCAAAACCGTTTGGGAATTATCTGGTGGGGAAAAAGTTCCTCCCGCACGGTTTGGGAGGGACTAAATCTCCCACAGGTAGCATCTAAACAATCCCGAATAGCATACACTCCTATTATTGGCATAACTTTTGATTTGTGCCAGACCATGGGGAACGACCTACCAGTAGCGGAAGGGCACGGAAATATCCCCGCAAAAATATTCACCTTTAAAATACAATTATATCATTAAATCACGTTTTACTGGCAACAGTAAATACAATGTTTAACCAAAAATTTACAGCTATGATTAGTACCGTAAACTTTTCACTTTTTCCAAGCGATGAGCTTTTTACCTTTACCAAGGGGGCATTAACCATTGTGGAGGAGAAACGATCAAAAATTCCAACGTTGGCTCCTTTTCTGGATAAGGCCAACCAGCAGCTTTCCCTTTACCAGAATGCCCTTGAGCGTGCCAGGAAGAATCCCTACACCCAGCTGCTGGCCGAGAAGGATGCTCTTCGCGATGCCTCCTTTTTGGTGCTACGTACCTACGTGGAGGCAATGAACCACCGAACCAAGGAAGGGTGGTCGTACGCATCGTCAAAAATACTTGAGGTAATCCGCCGCCATGGATGGAGTGCTGCCTCAATGGGTTATAAGGCAGAATCGGCAGCAATAAATAATATCACCTCCGAGCTGCGGGGAAAATGCGCTACCGAAATCACATTCCTAAACGCCGAGGAGTTTCTTGCCGAGCTGGAAGCCGATCAGAAGGCTTTTGAGGAAACCTCCCACCAGAACGTAAAGAGTGCTCCAACCAACGAGTTCACAATATGGGATGTACGCCCCTCGTTAACAAACTCGTTAAAATCGCTTTTCACGTTTATCTCGCTGCTTAACTCATCATCACCTACTCGTGATCTTACGGATCTTGAAACTGTGCTTAGCGAGCTGATTGTTCGTTCGCTGGCTACGGTGAAAGCTGCTGATACCCGCTCTGAGAGTCCGAAGAAGAGCTCCACATCCCATGAGGTGGCTAGCGAGCAGGAAACGGTTAATTAGGAGTTATCCTGTTCGTATTTGGTTTGAGCGAAGCCCTAAAGCTTCGCTTTTTGCTGTTTATATGCTAGAGCTTTGCTGTAACTCTGGTTCTGTGGGGTTTTTATAACTATCGCAAAATGCGATATATTTTGAACGGTTATTTACGAATTTATTAATAAACCTCGCAACCCTCCTCCTTAAGAAGGGCTAATTGAGTATTGGAAATGGGTTTGTTTTTAGAAGGAAAGTTAAAGAGTATACGAAAATCTGTTTAACCCCCTATTTTTAGGGGGAAGGGGGTAAATTAAAAACAGAACCAAAAATATTTCCCCACCTCAATAAATCCCATCGGAATGAGATAGGATTGGAAGTTAGTAGAGGATGGATGGTAGAAATGTCATTCGATATCATCTCTAGCGGGATTTTTAAAAACTTTCATATTACTCTTTACCGACATAACGTCCCTACGGGACTGTCCAGTTGGAACAAAATATTGGTAGAGCCTAGGTATCGCATTTTGCGATTTTTTGTTGCAAACCATTTTCCTGTCTTCGAAAATCTGTTTTACCCCTTTTTTTCAAGGGGGCAGGGGATAAATTTTAAAAACAATCCTCTTCTCTCCAAACTTTTTAAAAAGTTCGAAACGCTTATCAAACTCAAAACAGCTTAATCTATATAATGTCTAATCTGAATAATGATATAAAATGTGAAAAGGCCCACTTTCGCAGACCTTTTCAGCTAAACAACTAATTAACCACCGGAGATTAGATATAATTCTTTTCTCACACTCAAATTTACTCTTCAAAAGCATAACATCGTCCTTTGATTTGACTAACAAACCCTTTTGCTAGGTCAATGTATCTTTTTTATATGTATTGCTTTTTAACAGATACTTGAAAACAATATTTTTTTCATAATTCAATCATTAAAACGTATTTTTACTTGCTAAGATTTACAAATAATTAAAAGGTTATGAACGAAGGGATTGAAATCGATATTAAATCGGAGATAGGTGAACTAGAAGGGGTTATCCTTCATACTCCTGGGGCTGAGGTAGAAAACATGACACCACAAAATGCCCAGCGTGCGCTTTACAGTGATATACTTAATCTCTCTATTGCCCGTAAGGAATACTCACAGCTCAGCGGTATTCTTTCAAAAATTACAAAAACCTTTCAAGTCCAAGAACTTCTTGTAAAAGTTCTATCAAAGGAAGCTTCAAAGCAGGAACTCATTACAACAATCTGCAAGCATGAAAATGCTCTTTTCTTAGTTGACGAACTTCTAGGTATCCCTGCTAAAGAACTAGCAAACCTTTTAATTATTGGTATGCCTTTGAAGATGAATAATCTAACAAATTTTTTAAGCCACGAAAGGTTCTCACTACCTCCTCTTTACAACTTCTATTTTACCAGAGATGCATCAATTTCAATGCTCAACCAAGTGCTAATTTCCAGAATGGCAAATAGAGTTAGGGATTTGGAGTGCATAATTATGGAAGCAATATTTAAACATTCTGGCGTTTTCTCAACAACAACAGTAAATCCCCTTAAATTTGATTGTGAAGATAATACTACTATCGAAGGGGGTGATGTTCTAATTGCCCGTGACGATATTTTTTTAATTGGTAATAGTATCCGAACTACAACTCATGGTATTGATTTTATACTAAACAGATTAGTAACTCAAAATGATAAAAAGAAAAGACATATTATAGTTCAGGAATTACCTGAATCGCCAGAATCATTCATCCACCTTGATATGGTATTTACTATGCTTGATGTTGACAAGTGCATGGTATTTGAGCCTGTTATTCTTAAGCCTAATCGCTACCAAACGGTTCAAATCACAGTACAAAACGGGAAAGTACTTGAAATTAAAACCGTTGAGAATATGCTTACCGCATTAAAAGGTCTTGGAATGGATCTTAAACCTATAATCTGCGGAGGATCTCGTGATCCTTGGATTCAGGAACGGGAGCAATGGCATAGTGGAGCTAATTTTTTTGCTATTGGACCAGGTAAAGTAATTGGCTATTCGCGCAATACGTATACCATGGATGAAATGAATAAAAACGGGTTCGAGATTATTAGAGCAAAGGATATTCTTGCCGAAAAAGTTAATATCACTGATTACAAAAAATACGTCATTACAATTGATGGGAACGAACTGCCTCGCGGTGGTGGAGGTGCAAGGTGTATGACTATGCCTATCCGTAGAAAAAATGTTATGTGGAAGTAAACTTTAATAGTTCTTGTTTGTTTAATTAGTAAATAATAAATTACAACAAAATGAAGAAGAATGTTGGTACAGTTGACATGATCATCAGAATAATCATTGCATTGATTATTGGTGTTCTTGGTATTGTATACCAAAGTTGGTGGGGATTAATTGCAATCCTACCTCTGGTAACTGCATTTATTAAGTTTTGTCCTCTTTACACTGTGCTTGGATGTAGCACTTGCACTGTAAAAGAAGAAAAGGTGTAAAGAAGCAAAAACCGAGGAGTTCCTCGGTTTTTGTTTTTAGGCAACGGCTACTTTCACCAAATTTGCCGCCTCTTGCAAGGATATTGCAGATGAAACTTTTAACCCCGATTTATCTATCAAATCCTTCCCTTCTTTTGCATTGGTGCCCTGTAGTCGAACAATTACAGGAACAGTGATATTACCAATCTCTTTATATGCATCAACAACGCCCTGTGCTACCCTATCGCAACGTACTATACCACCAAAAATATTAATTAGAATTGCTTTAACATTTGTATCCCTAAGAATTATGCGAAAACCCGCCGCAACGGTTTTAGCGTTAGCCCCACCACCAACATCAAGAAAGTTTGCAGGATCTCCTCCCGATAACTTAATGATATCCATTGTTGCCATTGCTAATCCGGCTCCATTCACCATACAACCAACATTTCCATCAAGTTTCACAAAATTCAAGTTGTTCTCAGATGCCTCAACTTCAGCGGGATCTTCTTCGTCTTTATCGCGCAATAATTCCAAATCTGGGTGACGATAAAGTGCATTATCCTCGATAATTACTTTTGCATCTACTGCAAAAATATCATCGTTAGCAGTTTTAACTAAAGGATTTATCTCAAGCAGCGAAAGATCATTCTTAATGTAAGTATCATACATCGCCAATACACACTTTACCATCTGCGAGTATGCTTTATCCTTAAGACCAAGGTTAAACGCAATCTTTTTGGCTTGAAACGACTGCATTCCAACTGGATGAATCTCCTCCTTGAAAATCAACTCTGGAGTTTGTGCTGCTACCGCTTCAATATCCATTCCACCTTGAGAAGAGTAGATAATCATATTCCTTCCGGTTGCTCTATTGAGTAATATGCTTACGTAATACTCCTTAATTTCCGAAGGGCCTGACGTATAAATTCCTTGTTGAACAATTACCTTACGAACTAACTTCCCAACAGGTCCTGTTTGATGGGTAACCAGTGTCATGCCGATCATTTGTTTTGTATATAACTCAACATCTTCGACAGTATGAGCGATCTTAACACCACCACCTTTTCCTCTTCCACCGGAATGGATTTGGGCTTTTACGGCTATCTCCTTGGAGCCTGTTTGCTTAAATATTTCCTTTGCAGCAATAACGGCCTCCTCTGGAGTAAAGGCAACCATACCTAATGGTACTGGAACACCTGATTCTATAAGCAATTTCTTTGCTTGATACTCGTGAATATTCATAGGGAAAAATTTTGTTTGACTGGCCTCTAAATTACAAAAAAAGCTTTATTTACCTTTACAAAAACATAAACAATGACTGATAAAAGAAAACTTGATAATAAAGAATTGAATCGCAAATCGTTAGACGAATTCAAAAGTTCCTCAAAAACACCAATTATAGTAGTCCTTGATAATATTCGCAGTCTGAATAATATTGGCTCAGTATTTAGAACATCTGATGCGCTGCTTGTTGAAAAGATTGTTCTATGTGGAATATCAGGAACACCTCCACATAAGGAGATTCACAAAACAGCTCTTGGAGCCGAAGAATCTGTCGAATGGGAATATTTCGAAACAACAGTAGACGCTGTTATAAAACTAAAAAAGGATGGTTACAAAATAATCTCTCTTGAGCAAACATCTGACAGTATTGATTTAATAAAGTATCAGCCAGAACAAGGAGCAAGATATGCTTTAGTTTTTGGTAATGAACTACGAGGTGTTGAGCAAAACGTTGTCAATATTTCAGATGAATGCATTGAGATACCACAGTTTGGAACTAAACATTCCTTTAATATTGCAATTTCGGCAGGTATTGTACTTTGGGATTTTTATACAAAACTTAACCGATAGAAAAAACAAAAAGAGGCAACTTTTTCAAGCAGCCTCTTTTAAAAAATATCTTGAAAATTATTTATTCAACAATAGCTTTAAAAGCATCATTTTGGAAATAATTACGGAATTCAAGGTCATTCTTAGCACGAGCTTTTAGAGTAGCATCTTTAATTGCATTACGAAGATTGGTTAAAACCATAGCTTCGTCCTGAATACGAGCACCAACAATTGCTAAGCCATAGAAACCTTTTTCTGAATTAACCTTTTCAAAGGTGTTTTTTGCAGCATCATTCTTGTTAACCAATAACAATGAAAGCCCTTGGTTGAAAGAATCAGTTCCACCAAGATATTCTACTGCTGCTGGGTAAGTGTTTTTGATTATTGCAATAATACCAAGATTATATTTCACATCTGGACCTGCATTGGTAGCTTCAGCGAAAAGTTTTTCTGCACCTTCAATATCACCATTCATTAAAGCAATACAACCACGATTGTTGATAATAGCTGGTTCTGTTGAGGTAGCAACTTTCTCTAAAGTAACTTTTGCATTAACAACATCCTTCTTCAATAAATATAAATAAGCAGCATTGTTATATGCACGAACATCGTTGAATTTTTCAGCTACTTTATTATAAACCTCAAGTTTCTTATCAGCGTCTGCGATTAAAGTAACACCATACATTACTTCTTCTAATGATAAACTATCATATGCATTAGCCTCAATTTTTCCTTTCAGTTCTTCATCTGAATAACCAACTAGGTTAACATTAGCTGTCATTTTTGAACGACGTAATTGAGGAAGAATTTTTTCAGCAAGAACTAAATAAACCTTTGATAAGTTTTTAATTTCTTTTTCGCGAACAGCTGGATCTGAATACATCGAAAGAACACGGAGAATAAGTTCTTTATCTTGAACATCAGAAGCACCAATTAAAGTCTGGAAACCATCCCAGTCCTCAGCGGTTGTTTGAACTGTTACAAAGTTTTTATCCTTAGTTTCAACTTTAGCTTTTTTGAAAATATCTGCTAACCATTTTTCGGTGTTCTTACCACGTTCAGTAGAAAGTTTGGCATTATCAACTTCTGGTCCATCAGGTGATGCATAGGCAGAAACAGTAACACCCTTAAATTCTTTTTTCTGGTCAACTACTGACTTAGCAATAAAATCCTGAAGTAATTTAACATCGTCTTTGGTTAACTCAGCTTTACGAACATCAGCCTTTGAAATAACAAAATTGATTTGACCATCTTTTTTGTCAGGAGTAATTCTTTCGAATTTATTATCCTTTAACATAATTGGTTTAGGATCGATATCAACTAGTTTATAGGTAGCTAATACACCTTTTCCAACTTTATAAGGAGCATCGAAAGGAATTTTCTTATCCTTATAGGTAATCATAAAACGTAGTTCAAGATCTGAACTGAACATTTCATCTTTATAATCAAATTCGATGTCTTGTTTAAAACTACCACCAGCATCATAACTGATAACTTGGTTATTTGCTTGAACATCCTGTCCTTGTAAAGTTTTTACTGTAAGAGCAAGCTCTCCACCTTGATAAACTAATACAGGAGTTACATCAACAATAGCCTTCTTGTTGAAATACTTTGCAGGAATAGTACCTTCAATTGTTGCTTTAACTTTATTACCGTGAACCTCTAATGGGTTTGGAGTAACCTTAAAACTTACACCAGCTGGAAGCTGTTTCATCTTTTCAACACCACCGCAACCGCCTAATAAAATAACTGCTACAGTAATGAATGCTAGATGTTTGAACCTGATTCTTTTCATAATCTACGTATTTTTTGTTTGGTTTTTCATCCTAAAATATAATGACTTACAAACATAATACTCTTTTTGCAAAAAAAGAAGTGATATATTTAAAATCTTGAAATCATCACTAAAAAGTGACCCTATGTATACCTTTTGAGTACTTTTCGTCAAAAATCGCCGACTTAAGTTTAAGGTAATCAACATGGTTTGAAACAAAATCCAAATTACTAGTGTCAACAATTAAAAATGTATATTCGGGGTGTTGTTTGAAAAAATCGAAGTAACCTTTCTGTATTTCCTCCAAATAATCTGATGTAATAGTTTGCTCATAATCTCTACCTCGTTTATGGATATTCTCTAGTAGTTTTGTAATTGGAAGGTGAAGATAAACGTAAAGATCTGGCTTAGGAATTGAACTATAAATAATTTCGAAAATCTGCCGGTAAAGATTGTATTCATCCCCACTAAGTGTATTATGAGCGAAGATTAGCGATTTCATAAAAAAATAATCGGCAATTATTAATGGTTGAAATAACGATACGGCTCTAAGTTCGTCGTTAAGTTGCTTATACCTATCAGCTAAAAATGAAAGTTCGAGGGGGAAACTATACTGTTCTGGGTTACTGTAAAATCTGGGAAGAAATGGGTTTTCAGCAAATCTTTCAAGAACTAATTTAGCATCAAAATCTTTAGCCAATAAAGCAGAAAGGGTGGTCTTTCCTGCACCAATATTGCCCTCTATTACTAAATATTGCATATCCTTCTTTTAAAAGCTATAAAAAAAGGAGTTGGTAACCCCAACTCCTAATTTGATTATTGGATATTATCTATTTTTTAAGTTCTACCCCAATATTATAAAATGTAAATGAGTAGATATCAGTTGCTTCCTCAATCCGAATTGAGGTTGGCGTACCCGCACCATGACCTGCTCTAGTTTGAATTCTTATCAAAGAAGGATTTCTGCTGTGACGCTGCTTATCCTGAACAGTTGCTATATATTTAAAAGAATGAGCAGGTACTACTCTATCGTCTCTATCTGCAGTTGTAACTAAAATAGATGGGTAACGAACACCAGAACGTACATTATGCAATGGGGAGTATTTATATAGATTTACAAATTGAATAGAATCAGCACTTGACCCAAAATCATTTACCCAAGATCCACCAATGGTAAAATTATGGTAGCGAAGCATATCCATAACTCCAACTTCAGGTAATGCAACTCTAAATAGTTCAGGGCGTTGATTTGTAACAGCACCAATAAGCAGTCCCCCATTCGAAGCACCTTCAATAGCAAGTTTATTTGGCGAAGTATACTTCATTTTGATTAAATACTCAGCAGCTGCAATAAAATCATCAAAAACATTCTGTTTATTTAACTTAGTACCAGCCCTATACCAGTTTTCACCGTACTCTCCACCTCCACGAATATTTGCTTGAACAAAAATCCCCCCATTTTCTAACCATATTAATCTATCAACACTAAAATGTGGGAGTAAACTAACATTAAAGCCGCCATATCCATAAAGTAATGTAGGGTTTTTACCGTTTAGAGTGATTCCTTTTTTACAAACTATAAACATTGGAACCTGAGTACCATCCTTACTGGTATAGAATACTTGTTTTGTTTCGTAATCATCAAAATTGAAATTAATTGCTGGTTTGAAGAACTCAGAAGATTGATTGCGGTTAATGTTGTACTTATAAATAGTAGTTGGCACTGTAAACGAGGAGAAAGAGTAAAACGCTAAAGAGTCGTTTATATCTCCATTAATTTGATTAAACATGCCTAAAGTGGGGAGTACAATTTGGTTTATCTTCTCACCCTCAATATTATACACCTCAACTTTACTCTTAGCATCGTCAATATAGTTTGCAACTATTTTTCCTCCAATTAAGTTACAACTTTTAAGTACCTCCTTTTTTTCAGGGAGTATATCACGCCAATTTCCAACATCAAGGGTATTGATATTTATTTTAATCAGTTTATATTTTGGAGCCTTATAATTTGTAAGAACAATTAAATTATCATTTACATCATCAAGCACCTGATATTCAAATTCAAAACCAGTCGTTAACTGAACAAATCCATCATTCCTGGTTAAGTTCTTAGTATAAATAGAATTTCCGTATGTTGTCTCAGATTCATAGATGATAAGATATTTTTCATTTTTTGTTACTTGGGCAGTAAACATTCTTGATGGGATTTGACTATTCCCAAAAATAATTTCATCCTTATCCTGTGAATCTCCTAACTTATGATAACATACCTTTTGGTTTTGATTAATACCAACTAAACCCTTACCGTCCTTAGGTACATCGAAACGACTATAGAAAAATCCATTTTTAAACCATGCAATTGAAGTAAATTTAGCCCAATTAATCTCATCTGAGAGGTTGTTCCCTGTATTAAGATCGATAACTTTAATTTTTATCCAATCGGAACCACCATCAGCTATTGCGTAGGCCAAATATTTCCCATCTTTAGAAACGCTAACATCCGATATAGCTACTGTACCATCTGTGCTTAGCTTATTGGGATCAAGAATCAATCGGGGTTCTGAGTTCAACGTTTCTTGTACATATAAAACACTCTGATTTTGCTTTGATTCCTTTTTATAAAAGAAGTATTTTCCACCCTCTTTGAATGGGGTGGACATTGTAGAATAGTTCCATAACTCAGTTAGCCTTTCTTTAACAATACCTCTTAATGGAATTTTGTTTAAGTATTCATTTGTAATGTTGTTTTCTTCTTTTATCCATTCTGTAACCTCAGCAGTGGTATCCGCTTCGAGCCAACGATAAGGGTCATGGACTTTTACTCCAAAGTAGTTATCAACTACATCAACCTTTTTGGTTCTTGGGTATTTAGCTCCATTTTTCTTACACGAAATGGGTAAAAGTAAAGCAACAACAAGAAAAATCAGGATTAACTGTTTCATAGAAGTTAAATTTTCAATTATAAGCCACGTTGATTTACAAAAATACAATAATGTTTCAAATATAATAAATTTGTTACGATGTAGATTTAACAACTTCTTTTTATGATGCCTTTTATATAGGATTTTAAACTCAATAAAAAAGGAGGTCTCCCTCCTTTTTCTCAATAATATTTAAAAGTATTAAACACTTTTCTGTTCTGCTTCTGGATTACTCTTTGCTGGTCTAGGAAGTAATACCTTCCTTGACAATTTGTATTTACCAGATTTCTTATCAATTTCGATTAACTTAACCTCAATTTCTTGTCCTTCCTTAAGAACATCTTCAACTTTTTCAACACGCTTCCAATCTATCTCCGAGATATGAAGTAATCCATCTTTACCAGGCATAATTTCGATGAAAGCACCAAAAGCAAGGATAGATTTAACTTTACCTTTATAAATTTCACCAACCTCAGGTATTGCAACTATGCCTTTTATCCATCTTACAGCTGCATCTCGTGATTCTGCATTAATGGCAAAAACATTAACAATTCCGTTATTGTTAACCTCTTCGATATTTATTGTTGCCCCTGTTTCGCGTTGTATCTCTTGAATTACCTTACCACCTGGGCCTATCACACCACCAATTGATTCACGAGGAATTAAAAATTGCTCCATGCGTGGTGCATGAGGTTTAAGATCTGCTTTGGGCTCAGAAATAACCTCAAGCATTTTACCAAGAATATGAAGTCTTCCTTCATGAGCTTGTTGAAGTGCTTTTGCAAGTACTTCGTAAGGAAGTCCATCAACCTTGATATCCATTTGGGTTGCGGTGATGCCATCCTTTGTTCCTGCAACTTTAAAATCCATATCGCCAAGATGATCCTCATCGCCAAGAATATCGGATAGAACTGCAAACTTCTTACTGTTACTATCAGTAATTAACCCCATTGCAATACCTGATACAGGCTTTTTCATTTTAATCCCCGAATCCATAAGAGCTAAAGTACCCGCACAAACAGTAGCCATTGATGAAGAACCGTTTGATTCAAGGATATCACTTACAACACGAATTGCGTAAGGGTTTTCTGGAGATGTTGGAATCATACTCTTTAAAGCACGATGTGCCAAATTTCCATGTCCAATTTCACGTCGACTTATACCACGTGCAGCTTTTGCCTCTCCTGTGGAGAATGGTGGAAAATTATAATGCAATGTAAACTTCTCGGTTCCTTTTACAAGTACTTCATCAAGCATCTTCTCATCGAGTTTAGTGCCAAGAGTAACCGAAGTAAGTGACTGCGTTTCGCCACGTGTAAAAAGAGCAGATCCGTGAGTCATTGGAAGAAAATCTATCTCACAAGTAATCGTTCTTATCTCGTCTGTTTTACGTCCATCCAAACGAACACCATCGTTAAGAATCATATTGCGCATAGCTTCTTTCTCAACAGCATGGTAGTAACGGTCAACTAAAAATGACTTTGCTTCTCGAACTTCTTCTGAAAGAGTAGCTTTAAACTCCTCTTTAACAGCTTCGAAGGCATCAGAACGTTCATGCTTTGGTTGCATCGATTTAGCAACTTTGTATACCTTATCATAGCAAAACTTATGAACTTCTGCTTTAAGGGCCTCGTCATTAGTTTCGTGACAATATGTACGTTTTACAACACCTAACTCTTTAGCTAACTCAATCTGAGCAAGGCATTGTTTTTTAATAGCTTCATGAGCGATTTTAATTGCCTCAAGCATTTCTGCTTCAGAAACCTCTTTCATCTCACCCTCAACCATCAGAATATTATCGTAGGTTGCACCAACAAGCATATCAAGATCGGCATTATTAAGTTCAGTGAATGAAGGATTAATCACAAATTTACCGTTGATTCTTGCAACTCTTACTTCTGAAATTGGTCCGTGGAATGGTATATTTGAAATAGTTAATGCGGCTGATGCAGCAAGACCTGCAAGTGCATCGGGCATAATATCTTTTTCAGCTGATATAAGACTAATAGTCACAAATGTTTCAGCATGAAAATCTTCTGGGAAAAGTGGTCGTAATGCACGATCTATAAGACGAGCAACAAGTATTTCAGAATCAGAAGGTCTAGCTTCTCTTTTCATAAAACCGCCAGGGAAACGACCATTGGCAGCATATTTTTCCTTATATTCTACGCTAAGCGGCATAAAATCAACATCTTCCTTAGCATCTTTTGCACTTACCACCGTGGCAAGAAGCATGGTATTACCCATTCGAAGAACAATTGATCCATCGGCTTGCTTAGCAAGTTTACCGGTTTCGAGGGTGATTACTCGTCCATCACCTAAATCAATTGTTTTCTGTACAACTTTAAACATACACATCAAATAAAATGAATTATTAAAATCTATAACAATATTTCAAATCTTTTGTTTTCAGCCATGTAGCAACTTAATCCGCAAAGGTTGAACCTTCCGACTGATTACAAAAAAAGGCAATCCGAGAATTGCCCTTTTCTTTTTTTACTTTCTCAAGTTTAGCGCTTTTATAATAGCGCGGTATCTTTCGATATCACGTTCCTTAAGATAATCGAGTAGCCTTCTCCGCTTACCCACTAGCTTCAACAGTGCACGCTGTGTACCATAGTCTTTTCTATGAGTTTTAAGGTGCTCCGTGAGGTGGCTAATACGGTAGGAAAATAACGCTATCTGGCCTTCTGGAGAACCAGTATCGGTATTAGACTTTCCGTACTCTGTAAAAAGATCCAATTTTTTTTCTGCAGTCAAATAGTTCATAACACTGATAATTAGTGGGTATTTAAATGCGTATTTCGAGGCGCAAAGATATAACTTATTTTGGAAATAAAAATGCAAGGAATACTATAAATTATTTAAAATTCACTTCAAATCGTTATACATAGGAGGGTTCAAAGAATTGTTTTTTTAATAATTATTTATGTATAAAAGTATCAATTTGCCTAAAAATCTATTTATGAGACACTTGTTCTTTTAGTATTATCAGTGAATCCTTTAATGAGGTTGGCTGGTAGTTCAATATGGTTTTTGCCTTGGTAATATCAAGACTCGTATTTAATGGTCTAAGTGCTGGCTCAGATAGATCTTTTGTTGACGTAGAAATCAGCAAAGATTCATCAAATCCGAAACAAGCGGCTATCTGCTTTGAGAATTCATATACCGATACTTTTTCGCCACCAGAAACATTAAAGATCCCACTTTCTCCTTTCTCTGCAATGGTTTTTAGTGCAAATGCTAAATCTTCTGCTAAGGTGGGTGTTCTAATTTGATCAAAGGGAACCCTATAAGATTGGTTATTTTTCAGATGATCAATTACTTTGAGTGCAATATTTGGGCGGGAGAGATGTTCCTCATATCCAAAAACTAGAGATGTTCTTACTATTGCTGTTCCAATGTTCATCTCTTGAAGAATATTTTCAGCCTCAAGTTTTGACTCGCCATAATAACAGGTTGGAGCAGGGGAGTCAGTTTCGGAATAATCCGACTTTTTTCCATCGAAAATAAAATCTGTTGATAAAAAGATAAGGTGAACACTATAGTCTCTACATGCAGATGCCAAGCGTGATGTAACTTCAACATTTAGTTTTTGACAACTATACTTATCTACCTCGCAAGCATCTGGGCTAGACACTGCAGCACAATGAATCAACACATCAGGTTTTAGGGTTTCAACCAGTTTGTTGATATCAGAATATATTAAGTTCACAGTAAAAAACTCAACATTAGAACTAGGCTGAATCTTTTTTTGAGATGTAGCAAATACTTGATTTTCACTGCCTAATTGGAGCACTTTAATGGTTTTCCGTCCAATTAATCCATTTGCACCTGTAACTAAAACTTTCACTTGGAAAATATTTTAAATCTTTAAATATCAATTATTTGATTTTATAAATTTAAGATATCTTTGAGATATCTGCATAAAAAAACATTTTATTTTAAACTGATATCACTCTATAATATTACCACTCATTAAATCCTTCAGATGCCAAAGCTGTTCGCGAGAACCAAGAACAAAAAGTTTATCACCCGAATCAAGTTGAATATCGGGTAGAGGGTTCAAGATATACTGTTTATTCGACTTTTTTAAGCCTATTACGTTGGCTCCTGTTTTTTCACGAATCTTAAGCCCTTCAATAGTCCATGTTTCTTTATATTTTTCATTTTTAACTAATGTAACTTCGTAAAGAGTAACATCCCCTGAACGCTGAAGCATAATATTTTCAATAAACTCATGAATATCAGGCTGAACAACAAGTTTAGCCATTTTCTGTCCTCCAACTTTATCGGGCATTATAACATTGGTTGCACCAGCTAATTTCAATTTTTTATCGTTGGTTAACGCTGATGCCCTGCTAATAATTGTGAGATTAGGATTCATCTCCCTCGCTGTTATAACAACGAATAGATTATCTGAATCGCTAGCCATTGCAGTTATAAGTGCTCGCGCCCTCTCAACCCCAGCATTGCTAAGAACCTTATCCTCGGTTGCATCGCCTTGTACATACAGTATTTTTTCATTCTCCAAAACATATTGTATTACTTTAGGCCTATTATCGATTACAACAACGGGTATATCGTGTGACAACAATTCTTCCACAGCTTGAGAACCATTTCGACCGTAGCCAACAACGATAACATGATTTTTTAGTTTGCTTATCTTTTTTTCCACTTTTGTGCTGAATTTAATATTACTTACAATATTCTCGATAAAATACTTTGAAATCACAGAAACGGCAAAAGCGTAAATCCCTAAACTTAGAACTATTAGAATTACCGTAAACCACATACCTGTCGTAGATAAAGGATGAACCTCTCTAAATCCCACAGTTCCCATAGTTATGATGGTCATATAAACTGCTTCTGAAAAAGTATAGTCCTCTATTAACATATAGCCTAAAATCCCAAAAACAACCCCGCTAAAAAGGAGTGATAATGCGATTAAAGCAGATCGTTTGCCATGTACCTCCATGTTATTCAAACTCGGATTTTAATTTAATTAAGAATATCATCCTCTAAAATCAATAGAATTGAAAAAGAATCGCAATGTTAAAAACTCTATCTCCCAAATTTTATTTAAAATCAACACTTTTCAATAACAATCTTGCACCTAGGTGACAAAAGAGACATTTCTTAGGATCGCAATAGCATGTTTTAAGCTGAATCATTGCCTGCGTATCATAAGCTGTTTTTACACTAACACCTAAATCTACAAACCCTTTTGTAATGTTATTATTTTCTGGTTTAATCTCTTCTAGTAACCTCATGGCCTTTTCCTTTAAAGCATTATTTGACCTTGAGATTCCATAGGCAAAAACAAATGGAACAATTGAATTTATTGCTATAATGCTTATTGAATCATCCCCTAAACGCTTATTTACTTCATCCGATACTTTACCAAAAGTATAATGAGTTTTCCAATATACCGATGGCTCGACGCGAATTAATCGGATTATATCTTCTATTTCCTCTATTTCAATTATTTTTGAAAACAGAGAGGATGATTGATGCACAAGACTTGCAAATTGAGCAATCCGAATGGTGGGGAAAGCAGTAGGTCGCATTCTTAAAAATTTCCATAGATGTCCTTGAATTGGAATAAGGTTAAATTTATGCTGAAGGTACTTATATTCATTGCTTAACGATTTTGAATATTCATCGCATAAACCTGATTCGGGTAATAATCCCGATTGCCCAAATAATAATGCCTCAATCTGAAAAAGATTATTCTTGTGTTTTGATAGAACTTTTAATGGTGTGACCTTTGCTAGTAACTCAAAGGGCAATGCATTCGTTTTAAGGCCAAAGCTCCGAGCCATTGAATGGTAAAAAGCCTCCTCCCAACTTCCATGCGCTTCATCAACTAGGTTTAAAACATAGTTTGTCTTTTGTTCCAATCTTTCAACTAAAAGGTTGGATAACCATATACTTGTGGTTAAGGGATCGAAAGAAGTGAATTTTTCTTCACATGGGATCCACCTCCCAGAACTTGTTAAGTTTAGCAATTCCCATTCGAGGGCATCTGGATATTGGGTTTTAATTGTTGGTATTGACAACCCTTTACTATTAATCGTTTGCTTATCGTCATTAACAACAATATGTAGTATTACATTATCGTAGGCAGGATTGTCATGATGCCCATGTAAGTACCAATCTGATGAGTTGATATGTATCTCAACATTCCCTGCCCATAAAGTTTTCCCAATACGAATTTTGGCATTAAAGAAATCGGGACCAGAATCGTTATTATATTCCCCAGGATGGATTACTTCAATCAATTCCCCCTCGGAGGTACTTTTCCCATTAATAGCAAAATGCTTGGTTTTCCAAATAAAATACAGCAAATCCTCTCTCATTCAATATCAGGTTATTTCAACTTAAGATAGTAAAAATATATAAAATAGTAGATTCATTAAGAGAAAAGATAAAAAAATGTAATTTTGCTGTCAATAAAACGGGGTGTAGCGCAGCCCGGTTAGCGCGCTACGTTCGGGACGTAGAGGTCGTGAGTTCGAATCTCACCACCCCGACCAATTTAAGGGGAGTATCGGTTGATCACTCTCTTTTTTATTGTCTTTTATGAAATTATCGATTCATAATGAGTAAGGTTATCCCTTCAAAACAAATTTTGATTGAAAGTTATCTTCAATTGTGTGTAATCTAAATCACTTCACATTTATTTTCAATCCTTAATTCACAATTATTAAGATTTGTTTCCAGCATATAACCTTGATTACTATCATCTTAATTGACAATAGTCATAATTAACTATTAACATAAATATTTAATGAAATACTTCGTTTTCCACAAAGACATACATCAAAATATGAATACAAAACAATACACATAAATGACAATATATATATTTTTATTAATTTTCGAACTTTATTTAAACATATTATTTTATTTCTTATCTACTTGATTTTTTTTGCGCATTAAATGTTTCGTCGTGTCTGATGTCTTACCTGTCCATTTTTACTTAATCGATAATCGCCACAAATCCAATAATACAAAGATTTCAACTGATTATCAATTATATAATTTATTTTTATATTTTTAAAATATAGAATGATTCTATCTCATCGTACATTATCAATAACAATTTTAAGAATAATTTTGGCAAGGCCAATAGAATTGTTATTTTGCGATGTTTTTATCAAATTATTATCATTTTTATTTCATTTATTTGATAATATTACGATTCAATGTTTTGTTCAATTATTTTATATTTTTTACAAACATTTATTTCAATCAAAAAAGGTGGATAGTATGGAAGTCCAGCTAGGGTACGGTATAACCATAAATATTCATAATAACTTGATTGTCAATGTTTTAAATTATATAAATTCGGTAGTAATTTTCATTAAAAATTTCAGTTCTATATAAAATGGAGAAATCGTTTGTTTTCAAGGTCTATGTATTAAACGACATTACGACAAAAAAAACAACAAATCGATGAATTATGAACCTTTTTGGCATGTAGTATACACAATGCCCCGAAACGAAAAAAAAGTTGCTGCAAAACTCAATGATTTATCCTATAATTACTATTTGCCTTTAACACAACAAATCAAAGAATATAAGAACAAGAAACAAAAAGTAGAACAACCCATATTTCCTGGCTATATATTTATTTATGTTAAACCTGGTTTTCGCCATCACATTACCAATATTAAAGAAGTACTATATTTTGTCAGATTCAATAATGAATATGCTAAAATTAACGAAGATGAAATCAATGCCTTAAGAATCCTATTAGAAAATCTGAGACATACATCTGGTTTATTAGTCAAAGATTTAAGTAAATCTGGACAGTCATGCGAAATAAAATATGGTGCACTTAAAGGATTCAAAGGAAAGATTATTGGTAAAAACGGTAGTTCTAAACTAAAAGTTGAAATTTCAGCCCTTAATAAGATGGTAATTGTAAAAATAGATGACATTATTATAAACGAAAACGCCTTAATAAAAGAGCACGAAACCCTCTTACAATAAAAAGCACTATAATCTAAATTATAAGTTCTGCGAAGTTGGAGTTATTTTATTCATCAACAGTCATTTCCAAAATTCCTCAAGAATAAATCCACCCTTGACATCTGATCTTAGTTTTGATTTAACCAAATAATTTTAAATTTAGGATTATACCTCAAATAGTTTTATTACTAAAGCATGAATCATAAAAGTTATCTAAAGGTAATTTACTTCTAAGAATTTACACTTGCAGGTTAGAAAAATCCTTATTAATAGAAGAATAATTTAATCTCCTGCATTACTACAAATATTCAACCACAAAATTTTATAGAAACTAAAGATTTTATTGAAATGAATACTTACGATGTAATTATTATTGGTTCTGGGCTAGGTGGGCTAACCGCCGCAGCAACACTCGCAAAAGAAGGCTTATCAGTTCTTGTATTAGAGCAGTATAATCGCTTGGGAGGGTTTGGTCAATCTTACACCAAAAAAGGGTATACGTTTGATACAGCAATACATGCAATTTGGTTTTGGGATGAAATATCGTCTATATTAGAAGAATTTGGTGAAAAACTCGAAGTAGTGCCCGCCCGAACATGCGATAGAATACTATTTAAAGATGGTACTGAATTTAATGCCACAAGTATACCCGAAATGCAGGAGCAAATTTCAAAATTAGTTCCTAACGAAGCAGCTGGTGTTGCAAAATATTACCAGAATTTAATTAATTCACAAAAGGTTTTAGTTGAATTACTTCATAATCCTAACGACTGGAATTTAAAAATAGAATTTGTTAAATATTCTAAATTATGGAAAAGCACTTTAGAGGGAGCTGTTAAAGATTGCGTTTCAACAGTTAAGGCTCAGGATTTATTATTTGGCTATCACGATAGCTATTTATTCAATTACAGTTGGAATTACCCTGCATACCATTTGTTTTGCACAAAATATTTATATGATGGATATTCGCCTGTTGGCGGCTCTCAGCCAATAGTTGATGTTTTGGTTAGAGCAACACAAAAAATGGGTGGTGAGTTACGCACCAATGCAATGGTTAAACATATCATCGTAGAAAACGGTGAGGCTAAAGGCGTTGAAATTGAGGGCGGTGACAAAATATTTGCCAAAAAGGGTGTGATCTCAAATGCCGACGCATTACTTACCTATGAAAAAATGATTGGTTATGACCATTTACCCGATGACATTATAAAAAACATTAAAAAGTGGAAAAACATTGTACCTTCATTATCATACTATATACTTAATTGCGGAGTCGATATTGATGTAAAAGAAACCTATGGTATGAAAGGTGACCTTACCATTTATTATCCGGAAAATAATATTATGGAAGGCCTTAAAAAGATAGACATGGGAAAACTAGATGATGATTTTTGGCTCTGGATGGTATTTCCCACAAACAATGATAAAACATTAGCACCTCCAGGTCATTCTGTAGCGATTTTCTCTATTCTAGTTCCTTATGATATTGCTAATCATAGTGAAGTATCTGAAGAGTATGATTTTGATGGTTTCCGACCCAAAGGCAGCAAAGGCGAAAAGTATTACGCTTTTAAAGAGGAACTAATAGAAAAAATTCTAAAGCGTGCTGATGAGGTATATCCAGGAATATCGTCTCATATAACCTATAAAGATTTTATTACACCACAAACTATTGAACATCTTACCTTAAATCATAAAGGCTCAACTCTTGGTTTTAAAGTAATCCCAGAATTAGAAAAAACAGCCATGAAAGGTTTTGATATGAATATTGGATGTAAAATTAAATCATCTATCAATAAGTTATACATGGCAAGTGGCTGGGCTGAAACCGGATTTAGTGCCCCAGGGGTAATTGCTGCAGGACGTGAAGCTGCTTTTGATATACTTGGGAAACGTGGTAAATCAATTATAATTGATCATAACCACAGGATGAATAGATTAACTAAGAAATAATTAATTGCTGAAAGCAACATGCCTAAAAATAATCTTATAGCACTTGTTACCGGTGGCTCCAGAGGTATTGGGAAAGCAATAAGCTTGGCTTTGTCACGTAAGGGGATCACTGTTTGCATCAATTATTCATCAAATGAAGAAGAGGCAAATAAAACAATTACGGAAATTGAATCAGAAGGTGGCATAGCCATTGGATTAAAAGGATCTGTATCTGAAGTTAATGATATTAAAAAAATTGTAAAGGAAATAATTTCTAGGTATGGAAAAATTGATATCTGTGTGAATAATGCAGGCATTACGAGAGATAAGTTGTTTTTAATGATGCAAGAAGCAGATTGGAAAGATGTTATTGCTGTTAATCTAATAGGAACAATAATAGTGATTAAGGAGGTTTCAAAATATATGATTCCTGCTGGTAGTGGTAGAATTGTTAATATTAGTTCAATAGGAGGAATTATTGGAACCCCCGGTCAAGCTAATTATGCTGCATCCAAAGCTGGTGTTATTGGGTTAACTAAATCTTTGGCAAAAGAATTTGCACCTTACAATATTACCGTCAATTCAATTGCCGCAGGATATGTTGATACAGATATGATTTCAAAAATGGGGCAGAGCAGACTCGATAGAATAATCGAAACCATTCCATTAAAACGCTTTGCCAGACCTGAAGAGATAGCAGCAAGTGTTTTGCACTTGGTTGGAGAAAATGGTGGATATATTACAGGTCAAACATTAAATATAGATGGTGGTATCACCTCCATTTAAATACGATCTAAGAAGAATCACAATTACACCCTTAATTCAAACTGAAGAAAATAAAATCATTCATTAATGAATCTATTACTTGTTTGTCCCAGTGTTCACAAAGACAATACTAAACGTATAAAACCTTTTTGGTTACCACCTTTGAATTTGGCTATAATAGCCGGTTTGACTCCAAGTAATTGGGATATAACACTTGTTGACGAGAATGTTGAAGATGTTGATTTTACAAAACACTACGATCTTGTTGGAATCAGTTCCATGACAGCTAATTCTCGACGGGCATATGAAATAGCAGATACATTCAGAAGGAACAAGATTCCCGTAGTATTTGGAGGTTCTCATGCAAGTGTTTGTTCAGAGGAGGTCGGTGAGCATGCTGATTGTGTCGTTATTGGTGAAGCAGAACCTGTTTGGAATAATCTCTTGAATGATCTGGCAAATAATAGTTTGAAAAAAATATACAAAGCAGATTTAAAAGTAAGTACGAATACTTTTGGCAAACCAAGAAGGGAACTTTACAACAAAGAAAACTACTTAAGTATTAACACAATACAAACGTCAAAAGGTTGTCCGTATAAATGTTCTTTCTGCAGTATTGCTTCTCGATTTGAGGGAAAATATGGAATGAAACCTTTAGCTGATGTAATAAGTGAAGTTGAAGAATTAGCTGATAAAAGCATGCCCATTTTCTTTGTTGATGATAATTTCTTGGTGAATAGAACAAGAAGCAAAAAACTATTAACAGAATTAAAAAGACTAAAAATAACATGGTGGAGTCAGGCTGATATTACAATAATGAATGATCCTGATATGCTTGATTTAATGAGAGAAAGCGGTTGTATAAAGGTTGTAGTAGGATTTGAAAGCATATCAGTTGGTAGTATTGAAGCTATAAATAAAAATCAAAACAAAATAGAGGATTATGTTAATTTCGTAAAAACCCTACGCAATCATGGAATTCTAGTTAATTCAAGTTTTGCTTTTGGTACTGATTATGATAATGAAAATGTATTTATAGATACTTTTAACTTCCTGAAGGATAACGAGATAATTTTTGCAACATTTAATATTCTTACTCCTTTGCCAGGAACCCAACTATTTCTTCAATTAAAAAATGAAAATCGATTGACAGATTTAAACTGGGATAATTATGATATGGGTCATACAGTGTTTCAAACGAAAAACATAAACGAACAAAAAGTTAAAGAAGGCTACGATTGGATTTGTCACGAATTCTATAGTTTTCAAGAAATAAGTAAACGTGTATCAACTTTGAGAAATAGCCCTTTTGAATATGACCAAAGATTAATCATGGGTTGGAATTTAGGCTATAAAAGACTTCTTGACACATTCGGGGTATTTATGTAACTATTATTACAATGTGTAATAAATACAATCAGTAATTGCTAACATTTAAAATAGCTATTGATTATAGCAATTTTTATAATCAACCATTTTTCATTATTTCAATTTACTAACACTCTAAAAACTAAAAACATGGAAACAAAAGAAGAAATCAACAAAAAAGTTAAGGAAATTATTATCGAAAGACTAAATCTTGACATGAAACCAGAAGATATAGAAAATGACTCACCTATATTCTTAGGCTCTGAAGTAAGCGGTGGAAAAAAGGGTTTGGGTCTTGACTCTATTGATGCATTAGAATTAGTAGTAGGATTAAACAACTCTTTCAGTATTACAATTACTGACTCTGACATGTACATTTTTGAAAACGTAAATAAAATTGTTGATTTCATTCAACAGAATACAAACAAATAGAAAATATCAATTACTGGATAATCCCTTAACTCATCTGAATATTAATTTAGATGAGCATAAGGGAGATACCCAGTTATCTTTTTTGCATTATGGTTCGTAGTCTAAATGATTTTGCCAGAAAACATTCATTTGCCGGAACTTTTAACAAAGTAGGTTTGTATCGTGATGTACTCCATTTTTATAATCACGAATGCAGTTTACCTTTTGTATATGGTATATCCGGGCTTTTTGGTTTCTCTTATTATTCCATAAAGAATAATTTTGGATCAACCGAAAATAGTAAACAAAACAATGATTTATATCCTGACTTTAAACTCCCTCCTTTTTATACATCAGGAGACTATTTTTTTGGTTTTAATAATGCACTCCGCGCAACAAATGTATGGTGCCAGAGGGGTGCAAAAATTGATAAATTAGAATTTTTCGAACTTATCAAAACCTATATAAATGAAGGAAGACCTATTGCTATTGATGTTGAACAAACAAGTTGGTTTAAGTTGACAAAATTAGCAACGGTTTCCGATGATGCATATAAGTCAGAATTTTTAAGTTATGAGAATTTTTTGTTGAATACAACTTATAAAATTGGTGATTATAGCATCTTTTGCATTGGATATGACGATCAGGAATCTACTTTTCAAATACTTGACACACACACCTCTCAACCAATAACAATTAGTTTTGAAGATTTATACACCTGTACAAATCAGCATGACACATTTTGCCCACCAGCCAATAAATGGTATGTTTTTTATGTTCCCCCAGAACTTCCTGAAAAAAGAAATATGGTTTCATTTTCCATATCAAATACTATCAATTTAATGACTAATCCTCTTAAAACAGATAATTCATTGTTTTTTGGAATCAAAGGTCTTGAATTATTTTCTGCGGAACTAAAAAACACATATAACTCTTTCGAGAAAGAAGATATAGATAGGCTTACCTCCTATTTGCTTTATTCCAGTTGCTCGTTAAACTCTATTCATGATTACAACAGATTAATGTTTTCTGAGTTCTTGAATGAATCTGCCAAACTGCTAAATAATAAGAAATTGGAAAACGTTGGTAAAGAGTATAAAAATTTATCAGCTAATTGGAATGATTTTTTTTCAATTTTAGGTAATAAAGATTATTCAAAAGAAAATAATAGAACTAATGCGTTTTCAATTCTTGATAAGATAATTGAAAAAGAAAAAAGCACAATAAATTTATTACAGGAATCACTTTAAAGTTTTATAAATCAAATGGCTGAAGCACTAATAAGAAATATAATTCCTGGTTATCAACACAAACTTGGTTCACATTGCTCATCACTACAAATGAGTAATATTCTCAGATATAATGGGCTTGAGGTATCAGAAGAATTGTGCTTTGGTATTGGAGCCGGCTTGGGTTTTATTTACAGAAAAGCCTTTAATCCACCACTTTACTTTATTCTTGGGCGTAGTGATGAATTGGAAGAAAAAATTTGTTACCATCTGGGGGGGATTGCAGTTCCTTATAAAACAGATGATAATCAAAAGGCATACGAAGGGGTAATTAAACTATTAGACAAACAACAACCAGTGTTGGTAAATATTGATGCCTCTCATTTTCAATATATGCGCGATCGATTTAATTTGTTCGATAATGTTCGTTATGGCGGTCATAGAGTAACAATAGTGGGATATGAAATTGGGCAAACAAAAGCATCTTCATATTTTTATTTATCAGATTATGTTTGGGGCGATTTGCAAAAAGTTAGTTTCGAGGAAATGGAATTGGCTAGAGCCTGCGATGGTGCTCAAACACCACCAAACAATCTGTTTTACACATTTATTTTCCCAGAGAAATTTATTTCAGTTGAAAATGCCATAAAAAAAGGAATTCATCTAAATGTTCAGACCATGCTAAAACCATGGTTTCCTGTTTTTGGGATTCCTGGATTAGAGAAATTTTGCACTCGTATTCTTACATGGAACAGCACAATGAAAGAAGACCTATTAAGGAAAAACCTTAATATGACATATATGATGATGGAAGTAGTTGGAACAGGCGGGGGAAATTTCAGGCGTTTATTTGCAAGATTTTTAAGAGAGTCATCCGTTTATTTAAAAGATGATTCACTAATGCCTATATTCAAAACATACAGAAGATTAGGCGATTGCTGGAAAGAGATTGCATATCTTATTCATGAAAGTGCTGAAAATATTGAAGGTGGACTTTGGAAAAATCCAACTCAAACTCAATTGCTTTTAGATGAAATTCTTGAAAAAGAAAAGTTGGGTATTCAGAGTTTAAAAGATTTTTTAAATGAATAATTTTGATGTTATTGTTTTAGGAACATCCCTCGATGGACTTGCCACTGCTGCCTTATGTTCCAAGCATGGCCTAAAAACAGCTATCATTGGGTATAAAAACAGTATCCAAAACGACTTTGAGGATATCGCTGATGCTATCCCATACAAATGGGACGCTGGAATTGGAGTTTTTTCGCAAATTCTTAAAATCCTAGAAATTAAAAATGATATTCATTTTACAGAACCTGAATATATTGATGAAATACATTTAGAAAATTTTACAATTGCCCGCAAATTTGGTTGGATTAATTATCAACTTCAACTTGCTGAACTTTTCCCCTTAGAAAAAGATAATATCCAAACATTCTTTTCCGAAGTTTATGACATTGGGCAAGAATGGCTTCTTTTGCTGCAAACAGGCTCTATTTTCTCAGTTAAAAAAATGATGAAATACAGAGACACATTATATTCCGATTTTGTTCAACAACATTTCAGCAATCCAACGCTAGTTAATTTATTAAATGCCGATATACCCAGAACAAATGTTACACTTCCTGTTATGGCAGGATATATTTCAACGCAGGTTTTTGATTGCCATATAATTAAACACAACTACGCAGATTTATTCTCTATATTTACTCAATACCTTGAAAAATCTAATGTCAGCATACTCCGTGATGAAGATATTTTTGAAATATTACGAAACGAAACGGATAATAATTTCATTTTAAAAACTAAAAAATCGACTATTTTTTCCAGCAGTTGGTTAATAAGTACTTTTGATGAGAACAATACTTATAAAACATATTTTCCTGAAATAAACACGAATAAAGTAGATATAAAATCATACGATCCAATATGTCTAATAACTGCAAAAATAAAAGTAGACAAAACATATAATCAAACTCTTCCTATACTATTTTATTCCTCCAAATCTCCTATAGAAACACTTCATAGTCTTGAAAATGGAGAGCGTAACAACTCCTTAAAAATTAGAATATTTTCTAATAATGAAAATATATTTATTCAAGGTGAATTTCCTCCTGAATATGATGAAGTCGAAAGTAGAAAATCAATTATAGAAATAGCCAAAAACAAATTCAATATCCCAATTCAATCGAATAACCAAATCACATGGTTTTCTGCTGATGATATAGAACGGTATTTTGGATATTCCAAAGGGTTTACATATAGATGGGCATTTCGTAAAAATGAAACATCTATGAATCCTTTTTCACATACAACTGAAATTAAAAACTTGCTAACAACTGGACATTGGGGTACAGCGTGGTTTACTGCCGCAATAACAGCGAGTAGATATGTAAAACAAAACCTAAAAGTATTTTAAAATGAGCACTAACACCGAGAATTCAAAAGTAATTAATGCAAAAGAGATAAATCAGATACTTCGACAAAAATTTCCATTTATCCAAATAGATAGGGTACTCGAAATAGAGCATGGAGTTAGAACAAAAGTATTAAAAAACATCACTTTAACAGAACCTTGTTTTCAAGGCCATTTCCCTGAAGATCCAATCTTTCCAGGCGTATTAATAATTGAAGCAATGGCTCAAGCTGGAGGGTTCATCTTTGCAAAAGAAGGTATTAAGCAAAAGGGCTTTATTGCAGCTGTAGATAAAGTTAAATTTTTAAAAACTGTTATACCGGGCGATTCTTTGATAATTGATTGCAAATTTTTAGTTGCAATACAAGATATATCTAGAGTTTCCTGCGAAGTTTTTGTAGAAAACGAAATGGTTGCAAAGGGTGAAATTACTTATAAGTTTGAAACTGCATAAATGAATATCAATGAAGTTGAGATCCATGTCCGCTTTAATGAGATGGATGAAATGGGGATTGTACATAACAGCGTATATTATATATGGTTTGAAATAGCCCGATATAATTTCGCAATGAAGGCACTTGGTATCCAGTATCAGGATCTTAAGGACATGGGGGTTCTTGTGCCAGTTATACATTCAGAATGCCAGTATAAAATACCGGCCAGATATCCAGACATATTAAAAGTTTCTTGTTTCCTTGAACCAACTGAGAAAGCAATGCTTATCCTACATTATAGGATTGTACGTTTAAATACAAACGAATTGATTGCTGTAGGAAAAACAATGAATGTGTTTACAGATATGAATGGCCGCCTCAGGTTAACACTTCCTGACTTTGTACGAAGTGCCATTAAAAAAACGGAAAGTGATAGTGAATTACTAATGCGAATTAAGGGTTGAAACTACTTTACTAATAATTTAGTTAAATATTTGAAAATCAATAAAATAACATCAGAAATATTTGTTTAAAACCCTGGAAATCATTATCTTAAGCGATTAATCTCACT
>JABFRB010000006.1 GCA_013141385.1 Bacteroidales bacterium
GTGAGATTAATCGCTTAAGATAATGATTTCCAGGGTTTTAAACAAATATTTCTGATGTTATTTTATTGATTTTCAAATATTTAACTAAATTATTAGTAAAGTAGTTTCAACCCTTAATTCGCATTAATAACTATTTTTGTTTAACGGCTTTAAATATTACAAGGACCTAACTCAGGTATTTGCAGTTTAACTCCATATTTTATCATAAATAGAATCAAAATCGTCGGCTTCAATTATATCAAAACCTAAGGATTTTATAAAGATTTTTTTGCCCTCAATATTTTTATCTTCAGAATCCTTTTTGATTAAACACTAACTATTGTCTTTCTATCAGGTATTTCTTAAAATATTTTGCTCGTTCAATTAATAACCTCACTCCCCAAGTTTTAATAACTCTTTCTTAAGCAATTTCAGAATTGGTTTGATTTGGATATTCAGCTCATCGGTTAGATCTTTTGCTAAATGAAGGTTCTCCTTCTTATCTTCCAACTTTTCAATCTTTAAAAGTAATCCTGCAATATTATAGATTTTAAACTGTCTGAATGCAGGTTTCATCTTATGTGCAATTGCCGAAGCATTTTTCAGATCCTTCTCCTGAATATGGCTATTCAGTTCGAGAAGATTCTTATGGGTATTTTCCAAAAAGGTTGAAAGAATCAGTTTCGCCGATTGCATATCGCCCCCAGAAAATCGGAAAATATCGGTTAGGTCGTACCCTAAATCACTATTTACATCATCTTCAAAATGAGGCATATCCACTTTTTGTACCTCAACAAACGGTTCAACGACCTTCATTAAGTCCTCCTCGGAAAAAGGCTTTATTAAGTAACCCGAAAATCCTTTTTCGATAAAATAGTTAGGGTTATCAATTACGCTATTCGCTGTAATCGCAATTACAGGCATTGGTTTTTCTAAACTATTTATCATTTCAACAATATCGTAACCGCTTATCCCAGGCATGTGAATATCAGTAAATATGATATGATACTCTTTTTTAGAAATCAAATCCATCACTTTACAAGGATCGCCAGTTGAGTCAGCAGCAATTCCTAAGGTTTTAAATAGTTCCTCAGATATAATGCGATTAACCTCATCGTCATCAACTACCAGAACCCGAATATCATTGCTAACAATAAGCGGATTAATCGATTCCTCCCTCCTCTTTAGATGTTCACCCTTCAATCGGTATGGTATGGTAATATTTATTGATGTACCCACACCCTGCTGGCTCTCAATACTTACCTCCCCTCCCTGAAGTTCAGTTAGTCTTTTAACAATTGTAAGCCCAAGCCCAGTTCCACCGTACTTGCGGGTAGTACTCGGATCTGCTTGGGTAAACTCTTCAAAAATAAAAGATTGATGCTCGGGTGAAATGCCTATGCCTGTATCCTTTACGGTAATACGCACCCTAACAAAATCCTCATTTATATCGGTAAAGTTTGATATTAGAGTTACACTACCAATTTCGGTAAATTTAATTGCATTGCTAAGTAGGTTTAAAACTATCTGTTTTAATCTGAATGGATCGCCCCAAAGAGTAATATTTTCATTGTCATCAACAATAAGATCGAGAATGATTCCTTTTTCGTTAGCTTTCTCGCGCATAGTATTCAAAGATTCCTGAAGAACCTCTAAAAGGTTAAAGGGCAGGTTTTCGATTTTCATCTGTCCCGCTTCAATCTTGGAAAAATCGAGAATATCGTTTATAACACTAAGTAGATGATTAGATGATGAAGTAAGCAGTTTAATATAATCGGTTTGTTTTGTATTAAGGTCTGTTCTTTCGATTTGCCTTGACAGTCCTATGATTGAACTCAAAGGTGTTCTAATTTCATGGCTCATATTTGCCAAAAATTGTTCCTTCACCTTAAGCAACTTCTCAGCATATTTTTTTGATTCATAAAGTTCGTTCCTATAATAATTACCTTTTGTGATATCTCTAAAGATTACTGCAAGAAAGAGCAATAGCATTATTAGGGCAGCACCCCCAAGTGCCAGTACTATGATGGTTGATTTATATACAACTTCTTGGGCATTATTTGCACGTTTATAGGATTGGGATAGTTCTTCGCGCTCAAGGAGTGATACGATAATCCGAATTTGATCCATGAGTTCCTTATCACTTTTTAGCAATTCCAGCTCTTTTGAACTGGCAAGATCTCTGGCAATCTCCTGCTCTTTTTTTATTTGGTGAAGAATTCCAATAACATTCCCCATCACACTATCGGATACATAGCCAGAACGAACTATTGTATCTATTCTGGTTTCAACCTGAACATTGGTAAAGATTGTATCAACCTTTTCTTTCCCTGATATCCAATTCTTTATCTTACCAAAAAAACTAGCCTTTTGATTTGTAGAGCGTTCAACGATAGTATCCTTCTTTGAAGTGGTTGTGGTTGTTGTTTTAGCAACAACTGGTTTTCTTGTATTAGGATTCGATTGGGCTTTTGCTATCTCATCAAGAGCCCTATCGTAAAAAATCGATGAACGATCTTTCTTTTTAAGATCTATAAATTCATCGAGTACTTTTTCTTTTCGCCCCAAAAACTGCTTAATGGTCTTGATTTTAGCCCGTTGACTCGAATTATCTTTAGTTAAGTAAAGTAGCGAATCAACCTTATCATTAATTTTCAGAAGAAATGAAAAATAGAAGTTCAAGTAATCCTCATTCTGGGAAAGATTATAAGCACGAATATTACTTTCAGCTTCGTAAATATCTGCAAGAACTGAATTTAATGTGATTAACTTTTTATTGGGATGCGATAGCGATTGCTTAGTTCGAGAGAGTTCAATAAAGCCATTATAAGTTATTGATATTGCTGCTATAGCAAAGGCTAGAATAATAGTAAAACCAGCTAATACTTTTGGTTTAATCCAAATCCGAATAGGACCTTCTACCTTTGACATCTAGCAATTTATGGTTTTAGCTAATTTATACAGTTTTTAGAAACAAAAAACAGAAACCTTAAAATGCCTAAAAATAAATAAGGGAAAGCATTTCTGCTTTCCCTTATAAAACGTTATTACTAACTATTATTCAACGACTAAAACAAGATATTTTGATGCACTCCAAAATTTATTAGCATCTAAAATCTCTATTTTTTCAACAACACCCTCTTGATTTGCAACTAGTTTATAGGAATCGCTTGGATGTACAGTAATTATCTTCACTTTTTTGCTTGATAATGGGATACTAGCAAGTTTTGTAATGTCGATTTTTGTAAAATAGCTGGTGTTAAAATCATCTTTCAGTTTACTTGTTTTTCCAAGACCAAGGAAACCACCTGTTTTATCAATGATCTTATTCAACTCAAGTTCCTTTTTTGTACCAAATGCATAGTAAGCAGTATTAATTGTTTCAACCTGTTGATTTACTGTTTCTGTCAGTTTGGTTTTCTCGGTATTTAGTGTATCAACCTTTGCATTTAAAACTGTGATTGAAAAATCCATTTGGGAAAGTTTATCTTTAAGAACTGATATTTCAGCATCCCTTTCCTGAATAGTTTGATTTGTTTGCGCAATCAACTTCTCGAATCCAGCAATTTTAATATTGGATTCTTTGAGTTTGCTGTTCAAATATTGGATAGAGCGCTTATTCTTAGCCATTAATTCGTTGATAACTTTAATATCCTCATTAATCTGCTCGCGAGTATCCTTTTTAAGTTCTGTTCCAACGGTGGTGTTTTTCGAGATAACATTCTCTTTCTCTTTTATTAGCGCAAGATTGGACTCAATCTCATTTAACATCTGAAAGAATCCATTAATCGTTGAGTCTTTCGCTTTAGTCTCGGTGCGTAATGCAGCATTCTCCTTGGTCAGAAGTTCTATCTGTTTCTTTTCCTTTTCTTTGCAACTAGTAGCAACTAAAACAAGTGCCAATGATGCAATAATCATTATTCTGTTCATGTTTAGTATTTTTTTTCACAATAAGTGCGAAAATCGATCCAAATAGTATGAAGACTATGCATACAATTCATACCAGTCTAACATTATGACACTTACATGCATAATGAATAATAGTTCCATTTTATATAACTGAGTATCTGTGGATAATATTCAACAAAATGGGGTTGAAGAATTAGAGGATTCCAAACCATTTTACCTTAATTCGACTATTAGTATAACGTAAGTTCGATACAAGAATCTCATTAAGAATATAATAAACAGATATTTATAAATATAATATTTATAGACGGAATAGTGAAACAATGGAACTGGAGCGAAGCGAAACTCGGCGAAGTCAATATTGGAAAACAAGAAGTTAGATTTTTGCTTATATCTTCCATTTTTCCAACATTCCACTGATTCAAAATAAAATTATTGATACCTAGGTTAATACATTGTTTCTTACATCGAACTAACGTTAGTACAATAAATCAAATCAATCACCTTCAAAGCATTTTGAAATGGTTGAGTATAAGTCATCGGATTCTATCGGTTTGATTATATAGTATTTGCATCCAGCCTCAAGCGAAAGATTTTTCTCTTCATCTAGCACATTTGCTGTTTGGGCTATAACAGTTAAATTCTTTCTTATCGATTTGATCTGTTTAGTAGCCTCATGCCCAGACATGAAAGGGAGTTGGATATCCATTAGGACAAGATCAATCACCTCGTCAGATTGGCAAATGGTTACGGCATCCTCACCACTTTTTGCATGAATAAGCCTAAGACCGCTTCCTTTCAGGATTGCTTGGATAAACTGAAAACTGATTTGATCATCCTCTACAACAAGTACGACTTTATTCGGCCAGTAATTAGTATTCTTTTTAGGTATCGAGGTAGTGTTATTATCAATTAATTCAGCAGGAGTAAAAGGGATAACAAAATAGAATAAAGAACCTTTATTAGGAATGGACTCCACATATAAATCACCACCTAAGATGTTTGCCAATCGCTTAGATATAGACAAACCCAACCCTGCGCCACGATGCGAGGGTTGATTAGGTTGAATATGCCGGTAAAAGCGATTAAATATTTTATCCAACTGATCTTCAGGAATTCCAACTCCCGTATCTTTCACATAAAACTTAATGGTATTATGCTTTTCGAATGAATAGCCAAGCTCAATTTCACCTTCGCTTGTAAATTTATATGCATTATCAATAAGATTTATTAGAATTTGCTCAACTCTAACCGGGTCTATAACGATATTACTCTTTTCGTTGCTTTGCGTTTTAACTATTTTTAAAGCAACCCCATCTTTTTTATAAAGGTAGGTTGGGTTGTTAAAAATTAGTGAAAGATCATCGAGTTTTTTATTGATATTGCAGGCGGTATTCTTAATTTCCATTTGACCTGCCTCAATCTTAGACAGACTGATTATATCATTTATTATTTGAAGCAAACTTCTACCCTGCCTATTAATTACATCAAGGTAAAGCCTCCTATCTTCTGCTGAAAGTTCATTATTTTCAAGGACTTTAGCAAAACCAAGTATCCCATTCATAGGTGTTCGAACCTCGTGGCTTATATTGGCTAAAAATTCACTCTTGAGTTTATCAGATTCCTCTGTTTTTCTTAATGCATCAGTGAGTTCTTTCGTTTTCCTAGCGGTGTTAGCCTCAAGTTCAACATTTAGATTATTTAACTCCTTATTAATCTGCACAACCTGATAATTCTTAATACGTAATTTTCTTAATAAGAAAATTGTATAGATGAGAAGGGAAATAAAAACTATACAGATAATAAAGAAAAAAAACTGTACCTCTTTTGATCGCTGAAACCTTACACTTTCAATTTCAAGATTTGCTTGTAGAAATTTATTTTGATACTCTTTCTTTTCAGTTTCATGCTTAGCAGTTAGTTCCGATAACTTATCAGAGACTTGTTTGCTGAAAATTCTCTCAACCATTAATGCGTATTTAAGCATCATTGCACGTGATTGATAAGGATTTCCAATGGCTAAGTTGTAATCGGATAGAACTTTGTAACTGTCTTTTAAGGCTATATAATTCTCAACATGCTCGGCTTTTTTTTCAATCTCCGACAAGTATTCATAAACTTTCTGATAATTTTTTATCTTAATGTTAACGCTCGCCAAACTGATATAATCCTCTACCACACCATAGTTATTTTTGATAAGTTGATGAAGTCTTAAGGCTTCCGAATAATATTCTATTGCTTTACTAAAGTTATCAATTTTTTCGTGTACTTGCCCTATACTCTCATAGGTATTAGCCAGATTTAAGGTGTCATTAATTTCATTCTTAATTATTATTGCTTTATTGAACCACACCAAGGCCTCTTGGTACTTACCAATAGAGCTGTATGCTAATCCAATATTATTTTGAGTAGATGAGTAACCCTTTTTATCGCCAATCTCATTGAAAAGTAGTAGTGCTTGATTATGGTAGTTTAGAGATTGATCATATTGCTTAGTTTGTTGGTAAATTATCCCTAAATTATTGAGAATTGAAGCATTTATTTTTTTGATCCTCAAATTTTCGCTGATTTTTAGTGCTTTTTGCAAATATTCAATTGCTCTATCATACTCGCTTATCATCTGGTAGCAATTACCAATATTATTCATCGCACCAGCTAAAGAAGCACTATCCTTCAACTGGATAAATATTTGTTCTGAACGTTTATAGAAATCTATTGCAGTGCTAAACTGATTTAAATCGCGGTTTGATTTTCCTAATAGTTGATAAGCCTTTGCCACTAAATCTGGTTTATCAACCTTTGAAAGCAAAGCAAGAACTTGATTAGAAAGTTGAATTACCTGCTCAGGCTTACGACCATCCTCGGAAGCTATCTTTAATATTGTAGCAGGATCCTCTCGATCAATTCGATTCTGAGATAATAATGGAGTTAAAGAGGAAACTGAGATGAAAAATAATAGCAGGAAATATGTAAACTTATTCATATCATTAATTTACTGGTTGCGAATATAACTTGCATTTTCTTTAAAGTCAACATTTGATTGATAAGATAATCGTTACTTACCATGGGTAATAAATTCTTATCTTTGTTCACTTTTTAATAATTATGCCTAAAACACAAAGCGTTGGTAATGGTTTCTATCTCTGGATCGAGAGTCTAGCCGAAAGGGTATTCAATTACTGGGAAAGTCATAAAGTCGGAATACTTGGTACTATTTCTATTCACCTTTCAATTCTAATTGTACTACTTATCGTAAAAATGAAGAGTAATCCAGTAGTTAAAAACGACATAGAGATAAACTTCAACAATGAGTTTCTTCCTATTTCTGAGGAACAAAAAGAAAAAATCGACAAAGAAGCTTTGGCAATAGAAAAGTTACTCCATCAAGGGTTGGAGGCTAATGCCGTAAAAAATGTAACTGTTGATGCCGCTACTTCTAATGAGTTAAACCCAACTCTACAGGACGACAAAGGGATTAATGCTTCGGATTTGTATCAAGAAGCAGGAAGGGTTAAAGAAAAATTAAATCAAAGCAAGAATCTTTACGAGGAATCGCAGTTAAAGGGTCAGGAGGAGATTCCAAATACTCCTGATAAAAATACGATTCCAAAAGATGAAAGTAAATATAAAGGACCAGCAGTAATATCATACTATCTAGAAGGAAGGAAAGCGATTTCACTACCAGTTCCATCCTATAAATGCCAATTCGGAGGGCAAGTTGTTGTAGATATTGAGGTAGGACGAGATGGAAAGGTTGTCAATGCTAGAATTGATTCAAAAAACTCATTAAATGACGATTGTATTGATGAAGCCGCAATAAAATCAGCATACGACAGCAATTTTACCGTATCACCAGATTCACCAACAAAACAAAAGGGGAGTATCACATATCTATTTGTACCACAATAGCTAAAAAGCAGCCATCAGTAAGTTGATATCTCTTGAGGGAATATTGTAGAGCCTTCCCAGATAATCATTTGTTAGTATGCCGTTAAAAATATATACGCCATTTCTAAGACCAGGATCATCTTTCAGCTGCGATTTAATTCCGCCAGCCTCCGCTATTTCAGTAATTAAAGGTGAAAAAACATTGCTCATGGCAATAGATGCAGTACGTGCAACCCTTGATGTGATATTCGGCACACAATAGTGTATTACATCATGTTTAACAAAAGCAGGTTTGCTATTATCACGCATTTCGGATGTTTCAAAGCATCCACCTTTATCAATACTTAAATCAATAATAACAGAGCCTTTCTTCATCTTTTTAACCAACTCCTCCGAGACAATAAACCCACCCTTAATCTCTTCTGGCGAAAGTGTGCCAATTACAACATCAGCAGTTCTAAGAACCCTTTCAAGAACCTGGGGGTGAAAAATTGATGTATACAACCTTTGTCCAAGGATATTTTGAAGATCATTCAGCCTCTTAATGGAATCATCAAATACCTTTACCGTAGCGCCTAAGCCAAGAGCCGCTCTTGCAGCAAATTCTGCGGCTGTTCCTGCTCCAAGGATAACAACTTCGGTTGGTGTTATACCTGTAACGCCACCAAGCATAACTCCCTTGCCTTTATTTACATTGCTTAAGTACTCTGCTGCAACAAGTATGGAAGTACTACCTGCAATTGAACTCATGGCTCGCACAAGAGGAAAAGCTCCATCCTGATCGTGTATGCTTTCGAATGCAATAGCGGTGATACGCTTTTGCATAAGGTTTCGAAGATATTGACCCGCAGATGAGTTCAAGTGTAGAGATGATATTATAACCTGCCCCTCATTTAAATACTCGGTTTCCTTTAATATTAAGGGTGCAACCTTAAGAATAATCTCACTTTTAAAAACTTCCTGAGATGTTTCTACAATTTGTCCGCCACGTTCGCTATAATCAGTATCGGTATAATTAGTTAGATTCCCAGCTCCTTTCTCAATAATTATTTCATGCCCCTGATCAACTAGCATCTCTACTGCTTCTGGGGTTAGTGGAATTCTACACTCTGTAGCATCAGTCTCTTTTGGAATTCCGATTGTAATACGCTTATTCCTCCTACCAGTTTCTAGCATTTCCTCTTGTGGCATAAGTCCTTTTGAATAAGGAAATTGAGGCGTAGGTTTAGATATCCTTCCCATCATATACAGTATTATATATCAATTATTTAAATCTAAATAAAAGTAAATTCAATTGAGTTTTACCCTTTAATTATAAGTCGCTTATAAATATATGGTAAAGTTTACCTTTAATCAACTTAAAATATGAATATATTAAAATATAGAAGAGAAAAATATATATAAAATTTTATTCAACTCTTGTTATAACTCTACTCCCATCGCTATTAGCGAGGATAGATATTTTGCATACTCTTTCAACAGGTAGAATTTCATCAATAAGTTCAGGCCATTCAATAAAACACAAACCCTCTGTTTTATAGAAATATTCCTCATAACCAAAATCAAAAACCTCTTCAATTTTATTAATTCGATAAAAATCAAAATGGTAGATTGGTTGTAAGTCTTTATCTCGATACTCATTTACCAATGCAAAAGTTGGACTTGCCACATTATCCTTAACTCCAAGTTCTTGGCAAATCGCTTTTATTAAAGTTGTCTTCCCAGCACCCATGCTTCCATAAAAACAAATAATTCTGTTTTTATCAATCATCTGCAAAACATCTTTTGCAGCTCTATGGATTTCTGTGAGCGATTGTATTGTAATTGATTCCATTAATGACTAGTCTATAGGTTTTAGTTCAATAAAAGGAATAAGCATCTCCTCAAGTGAAATTCCACCATGCTGAAAAGTGTTACGGTAATATTTAACATAGTGGTTATAGTTATTGGGGTAGGCAAAAAAGTCTGCATTTAAAGCAAAAATGAATGATGAGCTGATATTCTGTTTTGGAAGATGCACCTCTTCAGGTTTTCGGATCTCAAAAACCTCTTTGTGATTGTAATTCAGGTTTCTTCCAAGTTTGTATCGAAGATTTGACGAAGTATCTTTATCACCAATCACTTTAACAGGATTTTGCACCAGAATAGTTCCGTGGTCAGAGGTAATAATAAGTTTCACTTTTTGAGTTGCTGCCTCCTTGAGTAATGCCCAAAGTTCAGAGTGTAGAAACCAAGATTTGGTTATAGATAGATATGCAGCCTCGTCTGAGGCTAATTCTCGCATCATTTCCATTTCGGTACGAGCATGGGAGAGAATATCAACAAAATTATATACAAGAACAGTAAGATCTTTTTTTAGAATCTCTTTAAGGTTATCAACTATTTTCTGCCCAGGTTTAAGGGTATTACTTTTTTCATAGTACCATTTGTAGTTCTTACCTAATCGGTGTAATTGCTTACTCAATAGTTCCTCCTCATGAAGGTTTTTTCCCTCATCCTCCTCGTCGAACACCCATAAATCTGGATATAATTTTTGTATCTCGAATGGCATTAATCCTGCAAAAATTGAATTTCGAGCATATTGGGTTACAGTAGGTAGAATCCCGCAGTATAGATTCTCGTTTTCAACTCTCCATTGTGTTGAAATAATTGGCTCGATGATTTTCCACTGGTCAAATCTAAAATTATCGATTAATATAAAAAGCACCTTCTGTCCTGAATCAACTAAAGGAAAAACTTTAGATTGAAATAGGTTTGGAGAAAGTAGTGGCTTATCAACAGTTTCTGAACGAAACCAACTTACATAATTATTCTTAATGAATTTTGAAAATTCGTTATTTGCCTCAGTCTTTTGATGTTCTAGAATTTGGGCCACCCCTTGATCGTTAAGATCTGCAAGTTCTAAATTCCACATCACTAGTTTTCGAAAAACATCTGTCCAATCGTTAAAATCTCTTGCAGAACTAATTAGCTGACTTATTTTCCCAAACTCGGAGCGGTAATCAGCCGTTGTTTTTTCGCTTACCAGCTGTCGGTTATGTACATTTTTCTTTATTGAAAGGAGCACCTGTTTTGGGCTTACTGGCTTTATCAAATAATCAGCAATTTTAGAACCAATTGCCTGATCCATAATGTTCTCCTCTTCACTCTTGGTTATCATAACAACAGGAAGAGCCGATTTAATTTCCTTTATAATCGTTAGCGTCTCCAGACCGCTTAAACCTGGCATATTTTCATCTAAAAAAACGAGATCAAGGTCGGTTTCCCGAACGATATCTAGTGCATCCTGCCCGTTATTGGCAGTAAGCATGGTATACCCTTTCTGTTCAAGAAAAATAATATGAGTTTGTAAAAAATCAATCTCATCATCAACCCAAAGAATTGTAATATTCATATCAAAAGGTATTGTAAAAAATTACTTATAGGTTGAATTGAAAAACCTGAGATAATCAACTAAAGATTTATCCACAAGGAAAAGGGAGTAGTTCTCCGAACTAATAATAAAAAGGGTATACTCCTCTGGCTTTAGAGGGTTAAACAAACCTTCTTTACTGATAATTGCTTGGTAGTACTCCATTGCCTGCTTACTATCCTTGAACTTCTCCACACGAATTAGATCAAAGAATTCGTTCAAAGGTTGGCTATTTACTGATAGATCAATATTAATAAATGCATCAACGTTGAATGAAACCAAATTAAACTTAAGCTGATTTAGATTTGATTTCTTAGGCACTACAGCTATAAATAAATGTTCCCCATTAGGTTCATTAAATGCTATAGCCGTTTTAACATCTGTTTTTATAGTTTCTACATTATTTACCGTGTCCTTGGTTTGAACTGAAGCGAGTTGAAGTTCTTGTTTTCTAATATATTCTAAGATATTAGTTGCCACTTCTGAAACTTCCGTTTTTGGATACTTTTCAACTATTTCATTTAACGATGTTCTAAACGTATGTAAATCGGAGGTTTTTCCGATACTTAGGGATTTGAGAAGATTAAATTGAGATTCAAGTTTTGAACCCTTAAATTTACTCAAGCCCAGATCCGCTTGTGCTATGGTATTTAAAAAATCTCCTTTTTGATAATTATCGTAAACCTCCTGATAGAATCTATTCTCTTCATTCTGCTTTTCTGATAACTCTTTAAGGTAGTTAGGATTGGTAAGCATTAGAGCATAGACACTTGATGGAAAGCGTGATACTATGATATCTTTATATTTCTGTGCATTTATGGTATTATTGGTAAACAGGCTAACCTGATAAAGGTTGTAATATGCCTTTAGAGTATAAGGGTTATCGGGGAATCGTTGAGCAAATTTTTCAAAAGCTTTTACGGTTTCTGAATAATCTTTTAAGTCGTTTTGGTAAACCTCGCCAACCTTAAACATAGCATCAACTATTTTCTCATTTGAAATGCGAATTAATGAGTCATTCGTAGGTAAATCCTGTAAATAGAATTCAATACTTTTATTAGAAAGCACTTTCTGAGGGGTTTTACTTGAATCAGAAGAATTTTGCTGATTTGCTGTTCCAATTTCAATATTGGTTATCCGTCTATTCTTCCTTCTCCAGTTATCCTCCAACTTCCTCTTTCCCCATTTCATCTGAAATTCAGACTGCCCAAAACTAAGCTGTGCCTGATTATAGAAATACCATTTTCCACTTTGAGTTTCGTTTTGCTTGTATTGCATATTCTGTTGGTAAAGTGCAGAACGTTGTCTATCCTCATTCTCTTCGGCAATCTTTTTTTCCTCTTCTACTCTAATCTTATTGATTATTCCGGCAATTAGAGCATTTCTGTCTGTTATAGACATTTTCGCAATACGTTGTAAACTGTCCTCCCTATTGACAGTATTAAGGTTTTCAACTAGTTTTGTCAGGTAATGTGTTTTAGTTTCCAGTTTTTGATAATCGGGGAAAGTATTATCAAGCGATGTTAAAGCGCTATCATAGTAAGCTTGTGATTGGGTATAATTAGGTTTTGCAAAATAATAATCGGCCAAAGTCAGATAGGACATTCCTTTCTGATGATTATTTCCACTGCTTTTTGATGCAGAGAGTTTAAAGTATTCAATAGCTTTTTCAGTATTCCCTTCCGATTTTTCAATATTCCCTAAAGCATAGTAGATTTGATCGAGATATTCCTTATTTTTTTCATCTTTCGAAAGTTTAATAAGCAATTTTTTCATTTCTCGCTCATTACCAGCACCTTTAACAACTGAAGCTAAGCCAATTTTAGCATTAAAGGCCATCTCGTATGATGGATTCATCCTAATAATCTTTGCAAAGTAAAGTGACGCATCGTCATTTTTTTCGGCCTTAAATGATAGCTGAGCAAGTAGATACGTAAGCCTCAATCTCTCGCTCTTAAAGGATGATAAATCAAGAGTCTTCTTAATATATGGAATAGCCTCATTATACTTAGCCTGCTTTGCGTAAAAGAAAGCCCATGTTGATGATAAAAGATATTTATATTTATTTGTCTTAGGCCTCTTTTTATTCGACTCAATTGATTTTAACTTGTCCTCTGCATTTAAATAATCTCCATTGATTATACTAATACGCGCTAGCCAAATCTGTGCTTCAAAAAAGATTGTAGAATTGGGATATTGAATTGTAATGTACTCAAATGTCTGCGTTGCCTCATCAAAAGAACCCTTCCATGCTCTAGAAATACCAATCAGCAACCATGCTTCACGCACCCACTTAACATATTCAGTTTGACTGTAAAATTCTTTTTCCTTAAGCGTTGTAGCCCCTTTTTTTCGAGCAGGCTTAACGGTAATTGAATGTTTGGTGATAAGATCGGTACTCTTTTTAATTGCCCTATCCATATCACCACCAACTATTCCGGCCACATCGCTATTGCCCAATAAAAGAACCGGTAGAGGAAAAGTGTAATTATACTTATAGGTTTGATCAACCCTACGGAGGCTTCTTTTATAACTCTCGTAAGCATTGAAGTAGTAATTATAATATGATGTTAACTCATGAAAGTTTCTACTAACCAATGTGTTTTTTTTGGTTGAGCAGGAGAAAAGTACTAAAATTGCAAGTACACAGAGGGAAATCTTCGATTTAAAACTTTTCAAACTATAATTGTTTTGATATGTAAACTACAAAAAACACTCATTATTTTATATACACAAATAAAAATCAATAAAACCTGAATAGCCTACAATATTAATAAATTCTAATCAGAGTTCAGAATTCTTTAATCATATGGTAATCTTTTTAAATAAAAAAGGGAAGGAGATTCCCTTCCCAAATACTATTTAGAGTTATCTCACCTATGCCATATTCACTGCAACAACCTCTTTAATTTCGGGCACATCACGACGAATAGCTTGCTCAACTCCATTTTTCAGAGTCATCAAACTGTAAGGGCAAGTACCGCATGCTCCATGTAATTTTACTTTTACAGTTAAATCTTCAGTTATTTCAACAAGGGAAATATCTCCACCATCATTTTGCAGATATGGTCGGATAACGTCTATTGCAGTGTTAACTTTGGTAATAATTTCTTCTTTAGTAGCCATAATGACTTTATTTTTTGGTTTAAAATTATTTCTTTAGTTCTACTTTACGTGTTGGAGGCATGTTAAGGTTACGCTTATCAATCTCCAAAATTAAGTTTTTAGCTAACAAATCAAAAGCTTCTGCCATTAAAGTATTTCCTAAGGCAGCAGGTTTCCCATAATCTCCCCCTTCACGGATTCCCTGTACAATAGGAATCTGTCCGAGAAGAGGTAGTTTCATCCTCTCAGCAAGTTTTTTACATCCATCTTTCCCGAAAATATAATATTTGTTGTTTGGAAGTTCCTCGGGTGTAAACCAAGACATATTCTCAACAAGACCAAGAATTGGAACGTTTATACTCTCTGAAGTAAACATACTTACCCCTTTAATTGCAGCAGCCAATGCAACATCTTGGGGTGTGCTTACAATCACAGCACCTGTGACCTTTATCTCTTGAACCATCGTTAGGTGTATATCACTGGTTCCTGGTGGTAGATCGATAAACAGATAATCGAGTTCACCCCACGCTCCCTGATGGATAAGTTGCTTGAGAGCACTGGTTGCCATTGGCCCACGCCAAATCAATGCGTTATCGGGTTGTACAAAAAATCCAATTGAAAGAATTTTCACACCATAGTTTTCAACAGGTTCGATTAGCTCCATTCCATCCTCTTTCAGCATCACAGGTTGAGCCAGTTCAAGGTTGAACATTTTGGGAATAGTAGGGCCATAAATATCAGCATCAATAAGACCAACCTTTGCCCCTGTTTTGGCAACAGCCACGGCCAAATTAGCGGCAATTGTTGATTTCCCAACGCCTCCCTTCCCAGAAGCTACAGCAATAATATTTTTTACTCTACTAACAGATGCCTTGGTTTTATAAGGGGACTCAGGTTTTGCACCTACATTGGCTTTAATCTTTATATCAACACTTAGATCATTCCCAAAATTCTCGGTAATAATTTTTATACAAGTTTTTTTTATTGAACTTGCGAATGGATCATTCCCTTTTTGAAGAGATAAACTTAAAGAGACATTTTTTTCGCCTACAACAAGTTCCTGAACCATTCCAAGCGATACTATGTCCTTCCCATGCTCAGGATGTACTACTTGCTTTAAAACCTCTAAAACGGTATTGTTAGATAGTTCCATTGTTATAATATTAACCTTATCAAAAAAAATTAATGTTTAATTTTTCTATCCATTAGAGAATACAACAAATCAACCTAGTTCAATGTTCGGATCCCAGTAAAGTTTTTCGAAATCAACAACTTTATCGTCCTCAACCCTTACTCCTTCACTCTCTAATAGTTGTTTCATTGTATCAGAACCCGGGAAATGGTGCTTTCCACTCAACAAACCAAACCTATTCACCACTCTATGAGCCGGAATCCAATCCTCTGTATTATGGCAACCATTTAACGCCCAACCAACCATTCTGGACGATTGCCCAGAACCCAAATATCTTGCAATTGCCCCATAACTAGTCACTCTCCCGTATGGGACTAATTTTGTAACCTGATAAACCTGTTCAAAAAAATTAGGTTCGTTGGTATTTGTATTCGATAAAGGGTTGTTCATTTGACAATTCAAAGCAGATGTAGGTGATTGGAAGGTTTTGTTCTAAAAACTTCTCCTCGTAGAATGTTTTTATTGTAAGAATTTGATCTTCAATACCACTACCGTATAAATCTTCGGTTGATGTATGAACTTTCAAGTTATTCAATTCTACAAGAGAGCTAGTATAACGATGCAAAGCAAGGCAATCGGTTTTAAGATGGATAAGGCCATTTGGTTTCAGAATGGTTTTATATAAACCCAGAAAAGCACTTGAAGTAAGTCGTTTCATTGAATTGATTCGTTTCAACTGAGGATCAGGAAAAGTAATCCAAATCTCACTCACTTCATTAGCACTAAAGAAAGATGATATATGTTCAATTCTGGTTCTTATGAATGCCACATTACTCATTTTACTTTCATGAGCAGTTTTTGCACCACGCCACATTCTAGCACCCTTAATATCAATTCCTATAAAATTCTTATTGGGAAACATTTTAGCCATCCCAACCGTGTACTCTCCCTTACCGCATCCCAATTCAAGAACAATTGGATTTTCATTTTTGAAAAAGGTTTTATTCCAATTGCCTTTTAATGAGTAATCGGTTCTAAAAACCTCATTCAATTTAGGTTGGATGAGATTTGGAAATGTTGTATTCTCGGCAAATCGTTTCAGCTTATTTTTACCCACTGTGCTATAATTTTCAGGAAATAAAAACCGGAGGGTTTATAATCGTTATAGTTGAAATTTATTTGTGATTATTCCTTTCAACCCTTATACCAACAGAAGCAATACCTTTTAGTTCTTCGGTGCGCATTGCTTGTTTGAGTTCAAATTTATATGACCCCTTTAGAGGAAACCGAATATTATGCTTGTACGGAATACGGTTATCGCGAATATAACCAAAGCCTTTTCCTAGCCATTTCCCTTGCTCATCGGCAAGAAAACATTCAAGAGTATCCAGTTTAGTAAATCCTGCAGGCGATGTAGTGGTTATAAACAAGTACAAATTGCTGTTAGAATAATCTGTTGTGTTTCTAACATTTACATAAATATTATGGGATGAAATGGTGTCCTCAATTTCAACCTGGAATTTTGCTGTATTAGTTTCACTCCAAGAATTTTTTAGAGTATTAATATTTTCTTCATAAACACCATTCCTATCGCATGATAATAGCCCTAAACTAGATATAAATATGATGAAAAATTTAGCTTTGCACATTGTTATCTGGATTTCTAGGCTTATGTTTTTTCTTTTTCTTCTTTGGCTGACTCCTTTCATCAAACCTTGTCAAACTACCTTCCTCAATAACTCCATGATAATCAAGTTTAACTTTTTCTAAAGGTTGTTCCAATCTTTCCTCAACTAATCGACTTGCTCTTAATCCTTTTTTATTCATCTCCATAACCTCAATTACCCTATCAACAGGAACGGGCGTAACGTTAACTGCCATATCAGGAGATGAACTAAACCACATTGTCCGATTGAATATATCAGTCTTCATATGGTAAAAAGTTGCGTCCTTTGTCTCGAGTGGAATATTAGTTTCGGGGAAATCCTTACGGGCATCAACATAACAATCCAACTCATAGTTTAAACAGCATTTGAGTTTGCTGCATTGACCTGCAAGTTTCTGAGGATTAAGGGAAATCTCTTGGACCCTAGCAGAGTTTGTTGTTACAGAGATAAAATTAGTAACCCATGTAGAGCAGCAAAGTTCACGACCACAAGAGCCAATACCTCCAATACGTCCAGCTTCCTGTCGAGCTCCGATTTGTCGCATCTCAACACGAATCTTAAACTCTTCCGCTAATAATTTAATCAACTCCCTAAAATCAACCCGTTCATCTGCTATATAGTAGAAAATGGCCTTTGTTTTATCTCCCTGATACTCAACATCTCCAATTTTCATGTTGAGTTTAAGACTTTCGGCAAGTCCTCTGGCCTTAATCATTGTAGCATGTTCAAGAGCAATCGCTTCGAGCCATTTTTCAGTATCAACTGGTTTTGCTTTTCGGTAAATCTTCTTTAGTTCAGTTGACTCAGGATCGACATTTAATTTTTTTAGCTGCCTAAGCACAAGCCAGCCAGTGAGAGAAACAACTCCAATATCATGTCCAGGAGAAGCCTCAACAGCAATAATATCGCCTTTATTCAGATGAAGTTGATTAGCATTACGAAAAAAAGCCTTTCGTGTATTCTTAAACTGAACCTCAACAATATCATAGTTTTGTAAAGTTTTCGGAGTGTCATCAACCCAATCGAATGAGCTCAACTTCGAACAGCCTTTACAATGAGTAAGTACAGGTTCAGGGGTATCCCCCTGTTTTATAATTATTCCTCTGGAGCGAGTGCTCTTATCGGTTTCCACTATTTTACGTTTTTACAAGAACGCAAAGTTAGCAAATTTTCAAATGTTTAATACTACCCAAAATAGTTGTTTCGCAATTTATTAATAAGAGCTAGGGAGGTAAATATTGTAATTATCCTTTTATCGCTTATTTTTGCAAACAGACAAAACCTAAATGACGTTACCTGCAGGCAATCACTCTAAGGAAGAACTGGCTAAGTTTAGATCGATATTCGATCTCTACTATGAGACCATCCGTAGTTTTGCCTATTACAAAACAGGTGATGTTGATTTAGCTGATGACATTGTTCAAGAAGTATTTCTTAAACTATGGTCAAACCTTAAAGATGTTAAAGAGGAAACTGTAAAGGCACTTCTTTATACTATCGCTTCGAACACTATAAAAAATCACTTTAAGCATCAAAAAGTAGTTTTTAATTTTCAGAAACAAGATCAAAACAATAATACTGAAGACGAAGCCGATTCCTCTCTTCGACAGGAAGAATTAAACAGAAAACTGCAGGATGCTCTAGCCGAGATTCCTGAAAAAGCTCGTGAAGTTTTTTTGATGAATAGAATTGAAGGTTTAACCTACGTCGATATTGCAGAAAGGCTTGGGTTGAGTGTAAAAGCTATTGAGAAAAGAATGTCAGAGGCTCTTAGTATCCTCCGATCACGCATAAGCTATAAGATATGAGCAAGAAGGAAAGAGAAATATTGAATAGTAATTCGGACTCTGACTTCGAGAGATTTTTTGAATCAACCTCAAAGTTGAAAGTGCCCTCCTCTAATTTAGGAAAAGAGGCTACTTGGGATAAACTTATGCAATCTATTGAGCAAGAAAGCGCTAAAAAAACAAAAGTAGTGCGTATTTCACCCTTTATTGTTCGAATGAGCATTGCAGCAACCCTTATAATCCTTTTCACAATAGCCACATTATCATACAAATACTCTACCTTAGAATTTATATCACAAAAAGGAAGTACAGCAAATATTGTACTACCTGATAGCTCTAGTATAATATTAAATGCTGATTCGCGAATCGAATATCGTCGATTTGGCTGGTTGTCGGAAAGAGAGATAAAACTTAATGGGGAAGCTTATTTTAGCGTTAAGCATGGCAATCGCTTCTCAGTTTTAACCGAATTCAACAGGAATATTATTGTTACAGGAACAAAGTTTAACGTTTTTACAAGAGGTACTCAATTTGAGGTAAAGTGTTTTGAGGGTTCTATAAGAGTAGAGATTCCTAAAACAAAACCTATCACTTTATCAAAAGGGAAAGGAATCAATTTCAGTATAGAAGCTGAATCCCCTCAACAAGTTGAAGTAGATTCAACATTAACGACTCCAAAATGGATAGGGGGTGATTACTATTTTAACAATGCTCCTCTAAGCGAGGTTCTTGATGAGCTAAGTCGCCAGTTCAATGTAACTATTAGCATACAAGGGTTTAAACCAGAGACCAGAAATTACACTGGGTTTTTTAAAAGCAAAAACCTCTCCCAAGCACTTGATTTAGTTTGCATTCCAATGGGTTTAACCTATCAAATATCATCAGATAGCACTTCTATAATGATCAAAAAATAGCACAAAAAGTATTAGGGTAAAACCACTTAGCGTTGTATTATCTGAAACCATAGTGAATTATTAAGGTGATTTATTAAAATGAGCATTAGACTAAAATACCTATCACTTTTAATTTTAGTAATCCTTTCTGGATATAATACTGCTTTATCCCAAACTCGAATTTCTGAAACATTCGATGGTAAACCGCTGAATAAAGTACTGGATTTAATATCGAAAAACTATAGTATAAAATTTGCTTACGACAATTCGGCATTAGATACAGTTGTTGTATCAGGGAATTTTAGGAATGAGTCAGTTGATGATGTTCTTAATCTACTTCTAAAAAAAACAAACCTTGAGGTACTACATATTAATGAGGTCTACATTATAAAACAGCGAATTGAACTACCAAAAACTGAAGTTAAGGTTGAAGTTGTTAAACCAATAAAATACAGGGTATTGGGTATTGTTAAAGAAAAGGGTACAGGAGAGAGCTTGCCCTATGCCTCGGTTGCAGTTCAGGAAACACAAAATGGAACATCTACTAATACTGATGGATATTTTTCACTCTCTAGCAATAAAACAGATTCACTAACATTAATGGTAAACTATTTAGGATTTCAGCCAGTTCGACTCAAAGTGGCCCCTTTGTTTAAAAATGAGATCATTACCATCGAACTTAATAGAAATAATACCTTAATATCTGATATTGTTGTTATAAAAAACCTACATGAATCATTGGCCGTTAAAGAAGAACCTGGTGTTTATCAGTGGAATTCCAAAAACAATGCAACTTCTCCATGTCTTTCAAATCTAGATATTGCAGCACCACTACAACTACTTCCAGGCATAGATGGCACAACTGAATCCCTCTCTGGACTTGTTGTGCGCCATTCCCCATCGGATAAAAATCTATTTGTTTACGATGGGTTTACCATCTACCATATCGACCATTTTTTTGGAGCATTTACAAGTTTCAACTCAAAGGCTATAAAAGATATTAGAATAACCCGCGGAGGGTTTGATAGTCATTGGGGAGGCAGAGTTTCTTCTGTAATAGAAATTACTGGGAAAACTGGAAATGAAAGGAAATTTATTACTGATATTGGCTTAGATCAACTAAGCTCCGATATTGAACTTGAAGGTCCCATAGGCAAAAAAACAACTTTTGTTTTTGCCGCCCGAAGATCTTATACTGATTTGTACCATAGTAATTTATATTACAATTTATTCGAAAGTGCTCGCTCAGATCTTTCCTTGCTAAAAAAAGTTCCGACCTCATTCACAACAGATCCTAGCCAACCAGGATACTATTACTATGACATGAATGCCAAAATCAGCTTTAAGCCTGGACCAAAAGATATTGTTTCTGTCAGCGGTTATCAGGGGTACGACAATCTTAATCTCAACGCCACAGAATCAATTCCAATAGTTAAGGAAAACTCCAGCTGGGGCAATAAGGGTGCTGGAATGCGTTGGTCTCGCCAATGGAATAATATCTTTTATCACAATATAACAGCAGGAATATCTAAGTATAATATGCATTACAATCACTTAGATTATAGGCTAAGAAACAGATTCGTCAACGATACTATTGCTTCCCATACATATTTAATCAACAACCAAATTAATGATATCAATATCAACTTTAATGGAGAGATTAATATTGGCTCAACAAACAAAATCGAATTTGGATTAAGCGAAAATAGTGTTAGTATTAATGCCAATGATGGTTATAGCTATTATTCATTAGGCGCAAGGATTATAGACACTTTAAAGGTATACGACAATAGAGTAAGTAATTCAACCTTTTGGGCTCAAGGATTTGTCTCTGATGGTCCATTAAAAGCGTTTAGATTCGGAGGGAGAATAACCTACAATAACTTAACCAATAAATACTATTTCGAACCGAGATCCCAACTCGAAATTCAACTTTCGAAAAAATTCTCAATCAAAATGGCTGCTGGCTTATACTACCAGTTTGTAAATAAAATTAACTCTTACAGCAATGGTAATTATAGAAGTATCTGGAAAGTATCCGATGGTGACCGATTTCCGGTAGTTAAATCAACCCATTTGATTGGAGGTTTCCTTTGGGATATAGGAAGTGGTTTTAGTCTTGATTTCGAAGGATATTTAAAAAAAACAAGCAATCTTAGCTTTGAGCAATCCTTAATAAAAAGAATTGACGGTGTTAAGATAGTTGAAGAGCAAAGAGTTTTTCAAATAGACAATAAGGCCTTGGGGGCTGATATGCTTCTAAAAAAGAATTGGAGCAAAGGACAATCTTGGATTTCCTATTCACTCAGTAGATCATTGAACCAATCTAAGAAGCTGAATGGTAATAATGAATACCCTGCTCTTGATGATCATTTAAGTGAACTTAAAATTGTAAATGTAATTAATCTTAAGCATTGGGATTTTACAATTGCCTGGATTTATGGGTCAGGAAATCCTTGGGATGAGATTCTATTAACCTCATCACTTCAACTCTCACCCTATTACGAAAAAAATTCTGCTCGTTTATCGCCCTACAATAGAATAGATTTAGGGTTAAACTATAATTTCAAAATAAAAAATGGTGAACTAAAAATTGGAACCAAAGTTTTCAACCTTCTCAATGGCACAAACATTCTATCAAAACCATATCAACTCTCCGATACACCATTCCAAGATTATCTTGATGGTAAATCACCTATTGTGTACAAAGAAATTCCCGGAATGGGATTCACCCCCTCTTTCTTCATAAACCTTAGATTCTAACCTCTACACCAACCATTTTTCTTTTGTTTTATTAATTATTTTATCCTTTTGGTAGGGTGAACCTCATTTGTATTGTATTAATATCAAAGCAAAAAATGTTCTTTAAATATTTTGAATTTATTTTTAAAAAGAGGTAGGGTAAAATAAAAGTCCGTTGTATTATATGTAAACAAGCTAAACTTAATTCTTGTGAACCGAATAATTAAAAATAGAGAGAATGGGTTGACCGGTTCAACAGAAAATAAAACCAGAGATGAGTTTGATGCTATAATAAGTGATCTTAGAGTACCATCAGGCAAGTCGAAGGAACAGGCTTGGCAGGCGATCTTTGAAAAATTAGAAGAAAAACCGAGTACAAGAACTATTCCTTTAATTCGGATTGCACTAAAAGTTGCAGCGTCATTAATTATCCCGATTGCGATCGGTGGTTCAATATGGGTTTGGGGGTATGGAAAAGTAGATATCTACTGTCCAAAAGGGCAACATATTACTCAATTGTTACCCGATAGTAGTAAAATTCAAATAAATGCTGACACACGAATTTCTTACAACAAAGTTCTTTGGTTTACTAGTCGTAAGATATACATAAAAGGCGAAGCCCTTTTCAAAGTAAAAAAAGGGAAGCAGTTTGATGTTATTGCCGACATGGCAACTACATCGGTACTAGGGACAACCTTTGATGTTTATGCCAGAGATGGAAAGGTAAAAGTTAGCTGTATTGAAGGGCGGGTATCAGTTAAGAACAATGACTCAAACAGCAAAGTTATTCTTACAGCTGGTCTTCATACCCAAGCCGTCAAGAAGGAACTAACAAAACCTGTAGAAATGATTAAGGACGAAGAATTAACATGGCCCTATGGTGAATTCTATTTCAACAACACCCCCTTAATTGATGTGTTAAAGGAAATTGAGAGGCAGTTTAATGTTGATATTATTTTTAAAAGCACAGAAAAAAGGTTCTATACAGGGTACTTCAAAAACAATGATTTAAACGAAGCCCTAAGGTTGGTATGCATACCAATGGGAATAAGTTACACCGTAAATGAGAGATCGATTGAAATAAAACAAATAAAAAAATAATTGTTAAACCTTAAAATTAAAAGTTATGAAACGTACAAATGTAATTTTCGCAGCAAGCCTATTTGTGTTTGCAACTTCTTTCTCCGCATGTCAAAAATCTGAGACAACCGATCCTTTGGTAGATTCAAGCCAGGATGACGATCAGGTAACTGCGCTAATCGACAATGTTCAAAGTGAGGCTGATGAAGTTATATCGGCACCTGCAAAATCACCTGCAGAATCTGCTGATTATGCAATGCTAACTGCTGGATCTGGCACACGTACAATTGTTACATCCTTTTCCGGAGATACCCTTATTAAAACCATTACTTTCGCAAGTTTTATTAATGGCAATTCTCAGAATGGTCATGTAAAGAATGGTGTTATTATTGTTAAAATCCTTGGTAGACCTTCATTGGCTCAATTCTTAAAAATTGTTACCCTACAAAATTTTACTATCGATGATATTAAAATTGAAGGTAAAACTACAACCACAAAAACTGGGGATTATACGTTCTCAGAAGCTCTTATCGGTGGCAAAATAACTCTTCCTGATAATACAACTTACACCCGTGCTTATAACCATACCCGTACATGGACTGCTGGTTTTGACACGCCAATTAATATATGGGATGATGTTTTCACAATCGAAGGAAACGCTACGGGAATCAACCGTAAAGGGAACACCTACACTCATACAATTACTAATCCACTTGTTATTGAAAATGATTGTCGTTGGATTGTCCAAGGTACAATTGAATTAACTACTAATGGCCAAACAGCAACCCTTGATTATGGAATGGGCGATTGCGACAATCTAGCAACCATCACTATCAACGGTAAAACCACTGAAATCAAGATTAGAACTAAAAGATAATTTAAACATCTTTTAATTTTTAGAATAGGAAACCGCCCTGAAAGGCGGTTTCTTGTTTTATAACAAGATGTAAATCATTGATAATAAACAGTATGAATATCTATAATCATTACTAATATCAACCTGTCTATCATTGATTTCAGTTTTTTACATCGTTATGTTTACTGATTTTATTTTTTACGCTGACAGCCTAAAAAAAGTTGGTTTTATTGTATTATAGATCTAGCCATCCTTTACAAAAAAATTATATTTTAACAATTGAACCTTTTTACATCCAAAATGCGTATTAAATGTTGTGTTTAATGGCATAATATATTACCTATTTGTTTTTTATAATAAAATTTATTATTATTGTAATCATATATATGTTGTTGATATAAAACAAATCTAATTATGGACTTGAAGGTTACTAGGGAAATGATTTCTGCTTTTTTGCTAAACACACTCCCTATGGAAAAAATGTCTTTGGTTGCAGATGCAATACTTTCCAACGAACGTTTAGGAAAAATCTACAATGAAGAAAAACTTAAATACGATGCACGTAGATACCGTGATAATAAGTTGGATTCATCCCAACAAATAGAGTTTGAGTTCGAACTAAAGAAGCGTCTAGAACTTATAAAGGATTTTAACCAACAAAGAGAGATAGACAATCTCTCAGAGGACAATCTCCTTAAACTACAACTTGAGGAGGCTTACAACAACCATATCGCCTATCAAGAACAGAAAAGCAGCACCCGTCAAACACACACTATTGGTATGAATATTAAATACTGGCTAGTTGCCGCATCCATTACTGCACTAACTATTCTAGGAGGAGGGGCTATATTCTTTTTTCAAAACGGGGATTCTATAGAGAACAAGCTATACGCCGAATACTATTCTCCACTTAGCAAACATAATTTCTACCTATTCAATAACAGCTCTTTGGCTATTGCCAAGCAGAAGTATATGGATGGGGATTACACCAACGCCATACTACTTTTAAAAGACTTACCATCGTATGTTACCATTGAGGCTGAAAAAAACCTATTCATCGGTTTATCTTTGATTGAAATTGGCGAATATAAAGGTGCTATAGATTATTTCGAGGAAGTTCTAAATGCCCAAAAAAAGCATGAATACATCCAACAGGTTAGGTGGTATTTAGGGTTATGCTATCTGAAAGTTGGCGATAGGAGAAAAGCGATAGATACCTTTCGGAGTATCGCTGACAATAATGGCTATAACTATAAAGAAGCTAAACAGATTCTGAAAAAACTTCGAGATTAACACTCCTTCTCATTACGGGGATTGTTCAATCTAAAATATTTAAGAAATTCAAACTCTGATAGGTTCTTCGAACTCTATCAGGTTATTCTTCTACGCATGACCTTTCGGAGTCGCTAGACCCGAAAGAGTCTGTATAAAAATATTACGATGCTGTATATTTCAACCTAGCCAAAACACCGATAGGTCTTTGAGACCCTATCGGGTTTTTCCTTTAGGCAAGACCTTTTGGAGTCGCCAGACCCGAAAGAGTCTAAAAATCTTCCCCGTTTTATCTATCCTCTTCTCTTTTATATAGAAAATTTCTCATCGCTTTCCGCTTCCTAAAAGTAAAAACCAGTGCCAAAATTACGATTGTAACAAAAATCAATTTCTTTAGATACCAGTAATGATACAACTCATTCTGATTGCCATTTACCACTATACCTGCCCAAAAACGAGGGTGTGCATAAATTGGATCCGCCTTTGCGAGGTTTTTTAATTTGGCAAGCCTTAGAGCCTCATCCTTACGCATCCCCTTTAGAAGGTTCAGGAAAAAATCGTTAAGCATATTGTTTGTTGTCCTATCGGCTGCTGCCCAAAGCGACATCACCACGGACTTGCTACCAGCAAACATAAAACTTCGACTTATGCTTAGCACCCCTTCCCCCTCGGATAATCTCCCAGAGCCAGAGTAGCATGATCCCAGCACTACCATCTCCGCATTTAAATGCATGTTGTATACCTCCCATGCGTGCAGGTAGCCATCCTCTGAGGAATCGGTTGGGTTAGATAGAACGAGCTTTGAGTTGGCAGGGTTAAGGGTATCCTCAAGCCCATGGGCATAGAATTGGATGATACCGTATTTGCTAAAGTACTTCTTAAAATTCGCTTCCGTTGCTTTGTTCCCGGTTAGGGATTTTCCGAGGGTTAGCAGAGCAACCTTTCTTACACTCCTGAGTCCCATCGGGATACTCCTTAGCGAATCCTTTGAGTTTTTATAATCGGGGGCAATTCCAAGAAAATTGGGGGAGCCTTTATAATTGCTATTTAGGGTATTCCTGTAAAGAGTGGCTGAATAGGCGTAGCCTATCGGGTATTTCCTAAGCAGGTACGATTCATTAGCATAATCGCAATTATCGCTATCCTTGTATGGTTTATCGATAAGTACATCAAAAGGGATAATGCTCAGCCCACCATCAGGGATTATTAGCAGACTTTTGTTTTTTAGCAGTGGTTCAACCGGGTATATAAGTTTTCTGTAAAGGGTATACGCCACTTCCCTGTAAGTAACATAATCCGATGAGTACTCGCTGTGAAGGGCTGATATAAAAAATTTGAGGCTTGAATTGAAGGTACTATCAACTTCCTGCTTTAGCAGATGGAATGTATCCTTAGTAATGGTAAAGGTATATAATGCACTGTCACTTAGCACATATTCGAGAATAGCCTCCTTTTCCCCCATTGCTTTTTGTAGCTGCGGTACGCTTACAACCTGATTGCTGTATTTTAGCCTGTAGTAATCGGGGTAATTGCTCTCAAGCAGCTGCACAAGCCCTTCGAGCCTCTGCGTTAGGGTAAACAGTTGCCTGTTCCACTCATCAATCTTCGCTCTGTTAGGGTGCTCCTGCTTGCTCTCCCCCTCAACCTGCATCCTTATATCGCTAATCTGCAATTCTATACCTCTTTCCTTTTTGCTGATGCTATCGGGTACTCCAGCAATTCCTTTGGCCATCTCATCATTCTTCAACTCCCTTAGCACGGCGTACTTGCCATACTCAGCGTACCGAAATGCTACAGCCATGTACTTTGAATCCCCCGAAATTTCGTATAGAGAATTTGCAATTTTCACCAAGGACAGATAAATTTCGTGCTCCTTTGCTGCCAGCTGCAGCTTAGAACCCTCGTACAGGTAACCCGTGCGCAAACGCTCAATAAAGGTAGCAGCCAGCTCAAGCGTTGCAAGGGCAGCATTTAGGTTCCCCTCCCTGCGCTCCTGTTCAACCAACCTCTCAAAGGCTTGCGCCTTTAGCTTTAGGATATCCAGCAAATCCATATCTGGGAGTACATCAACGCTGGGATTTGCATATACTGAACTATCGTTAAAATTGTATATCTTGGATACTAAGGATTGCTGGTAGTATTTTAACGCCCGCTTATAATTTCCTGTTCTATAGTATATTTGTCCGTTATTTACTAAGCATAAAGATGTGTAAGGATGTTTAATTCCGAGAGTACTGGTTAAGATTTTATAAGCCTTCCTGTAAAGTTGTTCACTTTTAAAGAACTCTCCTGTTTCTGAATAAAAGAAAGCATAATTTATATATGCCATCCCGGTCATGTAGTGATTTTCACCAAACTCAATGACATTAAATTCTATTGCCTTTTTAAAAAAGTAATCCGCTCTATTTAAACTATCCAACTTCTGATATACTAGCCCACAATTAAAATATGTCACGCTATTCTCCCCGAGTTTATTCTCCTTAGATATTTGAATGCTTTTCAGATAACTTACTCTGGCAAGTTTATAGTTTCCAAGTTTGTGGTAGGAGTAACCCAAATTATGATAGTTATCAACGATATAGCCGTATTTCTTCTTGTCTTTGCTCTTTTCTAGCACCGATAGTGTATTCTCTATATAGTAAATGGCCTTAGGGTAATCACCACTAAAAGAGTAGATAATAGCAATATTCCCATTTATAACCGATAAACTAAAAACATCAGATGTCTTTTCTTTTGCCTTTTTGTAATAATCAATAGCTACGCTTAGATTACCAGACTCTCTATTCACCAATCCAAGTAGGTTATACACCCTAAAATATTCTGGGCTAATATCCTCTGGTATTTTACTCTTTAAAGCAAGAATCCTATTAAGAGATACTAAGGCACTATTATAATCCCCTGCGGCATAGTAAGCCTTGCTGCTATCGTAAAGCGCATTTATTTTATCGGTATTGTTAACCTGCTGAGCGACAATCCTTGATTGGTTAATAGAAATAAATACTATTGGCAAAAGAAGGAGTTTGAAAACCAGTAAATTAAAAGAATTCATTATTATTGCGATAATGTTCTTTAAATAGAGCAAAAATAAACCTAAAAACTTAACTTAAAACTTAAAATCATGAAAACGTTAAAAAAAATGAAACAAAACAGGACTTTAGAGGGATTTATTGCTATTAAAGCAAAGCACTTACAAGAAATCAAAGGTGGCGAGGCTGCCCCACTTCCAAGAGGTAGTGTTCTTTAGCTAGCAATACCCACAAGAACATAAGGAAAAAACCCGCAGATAGCAGAATGGGGATTTTGGCTGTCAGAGAATTAAGCTGTATTCTAAAAGAATTCATTATATTGCTATAATGTTCCATTGTTGGCACAAAAATAAACCAAATGTTTAACTAAAAACCGAAGATTAGGAAAACCAAAAAATGAAGAGAAGAAGACGGTAAAAGGGTTTAGAACCCTTAATGTGAAGAAACTATTACAGATCAGAAATGGTAAAAAGATATTGTTTTTTAATTTGCAATAAAAACAAAAATAAATCCAAATGATTGTTTTTTTACTAAAACACTTGATTTTGAAATAATATAATAAAGCCATACTGTCCATGAAAATTCTTTTACCAAGGTTTTAATCAATAAAAATAAGGTTTATAGATTAAGTCGTTTTGAGTTTGATAAGAGTTCCGAACTTTTAAAAAGTTCGGAACTCTGGTGTTTTAAGGGATTATTCAACATAGATATTAGGAGATTCAAACGCTGTTAGGTTCTTCGAACTCTATCAGGTTAAGACCTTCCAGAGTCGGCAGATCTGGAAGAGTCTAAAAGTAAACCCGTCATTGCGAGCCTCGTTCTTTGAGGCGAAGCAATCCGACCCCAAACATGGGATTAACCTTGTAGAGTTCACACATTCGGATTGCTTCGCAAAAAACGTTCGCAATGACGGCGAATAACAATGATTTATGGAATGACGAAGATTCTATAAATATTGGGGTGTTCCGCATTGTAACCCTACCGAAACGCCGATAGGTCTTTCAGACCCTATCAGGTTTTCCCGCTAGGCAAGACCTTCCAGAGTCGGTAGACCTGGAAGAGTCTGTAGTTTCAGTATAGAACTAAATCTTGGTAGAATCTGTCGGGCGTTTCCTATAAATCAGATATTTTGGGAACAGTAGACGTGAAAATTTGCAAGCAACACGCCGATAGGCTTTTCGGATTATATGTAAAACCTGCATTTTCAGAGTCAACAGACCTGAAAGAGCCTGTGATGCGAGGATTCTTCCTGTCTTTTTTGCTTTATGCGGAAAGCTTCTTATCGCTTTCCGCTTCTTAAAGGTAAAAAGTAGCAGTAAAACTATAATGGTTACAAGAATTATTTTCTTTAAGTACCAGTAGCGGTACAACCCGTTCTGATTGCCGTTCACTACAATACCAGCCCAAAACCGGGGGTGTGCCAGAACGGGATTTGCCTTTTCGAGGTAGTCCAGCTTGGCGAGCCTCAGCGCCTCATCCTTGCGCATCCCCTTTAGCAGGTTCTGGTAAAAGCTATTTAGCATACCGATTGTTGACCTATCGTATGCCCTCCATAGCGACATCACCACCGATTGGCTACCCGCATACATAAAACTTCTGCTAATGCTCAGTGCCCCTTCCCCTTTGGATAATTTCCCAGATCCAGAATTGCATGATGCCAGAACCACCAACTCCGCGTTTAGCTGCATGCTATTTATCTCCCAGGCATGTAGGTAGCCATCGTCCGTTGAATCGGCTTGGGGCGATAGGAATAGCATAGAGCTGGCAGGGTTTAGCGTATCCTCAAACCCATGCGCGTAGAAATGGATGATATTGTACTTACCACAATATTTCTTAAAATTCCCTTCCGTTGCCGTACTCCCAGCTAGCGGTTTCCCTAGGGTTAGCAGGGCTACCCTTCGTACGCTCTTTAAACCCAAGGGGATGCTCCTTAGGGAATCCTTTGATCCCTTGTAATCGGGGGCTATTCCAAGAAATTTGGGTGAGCTGCTGCCCTTACTATTTATGGAGTTATAGTACAGGGTTGCGGAATAGCCGTAGCCTATAGGGTATTTCCTTAGCAGGTACGACTCTTTCCCGTAGTCGCACTTATCGCTATCCTTGTAGGGCTTATCGATTAGGACATCAAAAGGGATCAGGCTTAGCCTACCTCCTGGGATTACCAGCAGGTTTTTACTCTTTAGCAGGGGTTCAGCTGGGCGGATAAGCCTTTCGTATAGGTTGTACGAGGCATTTCTATACGCAACGTAATCCGATGAGTACTCGCTGCGCAGGGCGGAATTAAAGAAGTTCAGGTTTGCATAGAAGGTGCTATCGGCTACCTGCTTGGTCAATGAAAATGTATCACGAGTGATGGTGAAGGTATACAGCTCATTACCCTCCAGAACGTATTCGAGTATAGCCTCCTTTTTGCCCATTGCCCCCTGTAGCTGCGGTAAACTTACAACCTGGTTGCAGTACTTCTGCCTGAAGTACTCGGGGTACTTACTCTCAAGCCGTTGCTCTAATCTTTCAAGTCTCTGCGTTAAAGTAAACCGCTGCAAGTTCAATTTCTCAATTTTCCCTTTACTAGGATGCTCAAGCTTATTCTCCTCCTCAATCTGCATCCTAGTACTGCTAATCTGCGCCTCTACTCTTCTTTCGCTATCAATAATGCTATCGGAAATTCCTGCAACCCCCTTTGCCAACGCCTCATCCTTCAGCTCCCTTAGCACGCCGTATTTGCTATATTCGGAGTACCGGAATGCTAACCCTGCATACGTTAAATCCCCTGAAATTTCGTATAGGGAATTCGCAGTGCTTACCAGCGATAAATAGATTTCATGCTCCTTTGCGGTGAGTTGTAGCTTAGAGACTTCGTATAGACAGCCTGTGCGTAGCTGCTCAGTAAATGTAGCAGCAAGCTCAAGGGTGGCAAGGGCAGCTCTAAGGTTTTCCGTTCTGTTTTCATTCCCTGCTAGCTTGGTAAAGGCCTGCGCCTTTGATTTCAGAATATCCAGCAAATCCATATCGGGGAGTACATCCGCTTTTGGATTAGCATAAATTGAGCTATCGTTGAAATTATAAATCTTTGATATTAGCGATTTTTGGTAATACTTTAATGCTTGTTTGAAACTTCCTTTCCGATAAAATAGTTGTCCGTTATTCATTAGGCATAAAGAGGTGTACGAATGCTTTCTTCCAAGGGTATTAATCAATATCTTATATGCCTTGCTGTACAACTGCTCACTTTTTGTTAACTGTCCAATTTCCGAATAAAAGCAGGCGTAGTTAATATATGCCATCCCTGTCATGTAGTGATTTTCACCAAACTCCTTGGTATTGCAGGCTATCGCTTTTCTAAAACAGTAATCAGCTTTGTCTAAACTATCCATCCTCTTGTATGCCAACCCACAATTAAAGTATGTGTCGCTATTCTCCCTTAGTTTATTCTCTTTAGATATTTGAATGCTTTTCAGATAACTTACTCTGGCAAGTTTATAATTTCCAAGTTTGTAGTAGGAATAGCCTAGGTTATGGTAATTATTTGTAATATATTCATACTTCTTCTCATTATCACTTTTTTCAAGTACCAACAAGGTATTCTCGTAGCAGTAGATTGCCTTGGAGTAATCGCCTCGTAAGGAGTAAATATTGGCGATATTATCGTTTATTACTGATAGGTTAAATATATCCGAGGTACTTCTTAATGCCTTTTGGTAGAAGTCAGTAGCAATGTTTAGTTCACCTAGGTCTTTATAAGCTAATCCTAGCAAGTTATATACTCTAAAATATTCTGGGTAGGTGTCAGCTGGTATTTCGCTCTTTAGCTGAAGTACTTTGGTCAAAGCCCATGTGATACTGCTGTATTCCCCAACTGCATAGTATACCTTGCTGCTATCGTAGAGCATACTGGCATAGCTGGTATCCTTTGCTTGTTGAGCATTTACACTCGGCAGGCTAAGGGAAATGCCAACTAATAGCAAAATAAGAGCTTTGCCTACCAGAGTTTTAAATTGTGATTTAAAAAAAGTCATTCGTGTTGTATTAATGTTTTAAAACAAAAATATACCAAATTGTTAAACAAAAAACTAAAGGTTATGAAAATGCTAAGAAAAGGAGAAGAAAAAAATGGTAAAAGGATTTAGAAACCTTGGAGATAAGAGTTCCGAACTTTCTAAAAGTTCGGAACTCTGGCATTTAGGGATTGTTCAATGCAAATATTATGAGATTTAAACTCTGATAGGCTCTTCGAACTCTATCAGGTTTTCCCACTAGGCAAGACCTTCCAGAGTCGGCAGACCGTGAATGTTATGATGCTTTATATTGTAACCATGTCAGGGTTTTAAACTGGTGTGTTAATTTTGATATATTTATTGATACTATTTTTCATATACATATTGAGTTCTTTTAATAAGGTAATAAGGTTCAAGCCTTGTATAAACAATAATTTTCCACTAAGGTTAAATATCTGAAAATAAGGTTTTTAAAACTTTAGTAGAAAATCGAACAACCTAGAGAATCAACCTTATTACCTTATTTTATTAACACAAATGTTGTAAGAAATTTATTAAACCTATTTCATTCAAAATTAACACACCAGTTTAAAACCCTGACATGGTTAAACGAAGATTCCATGATGGTGAATAATTCTACAAATATTTGGGGTGCTCTGCACCTTTTTTGCTGCTTAGCAGCCAAATACTTTGAGAACGAGAGGTATGTAAAGAGTTCCGAACTTTTAAAAAGTTCGGAATCCTGTTGTTTAAGAAATTGTTCAGTATAAATATTAAGAGGCTCAAACGCTGATAGGTTCTCCGAACTCTATCAGGTTTTCCCGCTAGGCAAGACCTTCCAGAGTCGGCAGATCTGGAAGGGTCAGGGAGCGTTAACCCGTCATCGCAAGCCTCGTTCTTTGAAGCGAAGCGATCTGTCTACACGCATGGGGTTAGCTTCGTAGAGCTCACACATTCGGATTGCTTCGCAAAAAACGCTCACAATGACATCAAAATACGAATTAACATAACACTAGTGTTTTATAACCAGCTGTTGCCTATATACATTCTTCCCATCGGTTATTTCAACAACGTAAATCCCATTGTCTAGATTCTCAACTGGTAGAGTAACCGTCTCACCCGATCTGTTTAGCGTAACTTTTAACGCCCCGAAACTATCTAAAACACGGATAGTATAGGCTTTCGTTGATATGTATTTTGAGGTTAGAGTCTTTGTACCTGTTGGGCTGCTAATCATTGAAGAGGCATTATCTGCGCTACCAATTGTTAGAGTGATATTATCCGATGCAGGATTAGGGGAAATGGTAAAACCGTAGTAGCAGGGATCTTCAACGGTTTCAGTATGGCTTATACTTGACACGCCGCAGGCGTTCTCCTCTACCACATCCACGTAGTACACATGTCCGCAGTTATTTAATTGTCTCTGGAAAATAACGCTGGTGCTAGGTGTGGTATATTTTAAAACCCCATCCAGATACCATTTGTATGTGTTAGCGGTAGCCACACCATCAATGGTGGCTGTAAACCTTCTTGGGGGTGCATCAAATTCTATGGCAATTGCTCCTGGTACTGGCGAGCCAACGGTAACGTAATATGCCGTGGGTACAGGAACATCTCCACAACCCGAGTTAAACGATGCGCTAACCCACCCATTACCGCTACCATTTGAACGAAGATAGTACGAGTTAGTGCTTTGCCCTGATGTTGAAATCAGATTTCCGCTTTGATTCCAAGTTACCGAGCTGGCAAAAGCGGGTAGGTTAATGGTGGTAAACGGTGTTGAAGAGCTGCAGATGAGCGAGCTTCCACTTATGTATGGAATTGCGCTTGCCGGGTACGTAACGGGGTTGGCATAGTTCCTTGTGTTTGTTGTGCTTTGATTCGTTGCAGGTATGGTTATTTGGCAGCTGACATTACCACCCGTACAACCATCGGGTATTACGGCTGCAGTAGCCGATGTATTACCCCCCTGCCATTGCCATGTGGCTGGTTTAGTCCAGGAGTACTGTGCATACGACCAGTTTGGAACTGAAACCGTAATAGGCCTTTTATCCCCCTGAACGCTTGAGTTAGATGTAGAGGCAGCAATGGCTAAATTTGATGGAAATACACGTGTAATGGTGAGACTCCGCGGGTTGCTATCGTAACCCCCACCACAATTGCTATGCCCCCAAACCTTTATAGCTCCAGAGCCTGTTGGGTTGGGCACAACGGATATGGCGTTGGTTAAGCCCGTGAATGGAGTAGTTCCATCGCTCACCTGCCCATTAAGCGTCCAACCTTGAGGAATAAGCCATTTGTAGGTATCAACCGAAAGCGTAGTAGCATCACCCGAACCTAAATTGGGGTAAACCAACTTTGGGCAGGAATAGGTAAGGGAACCCGCATTGAAAGGAACTGCCGGAGGACCCGTTATCTCACCAGGGGTAACTCCATTTATGCTAAGGATGTGATAAAATACTTTTTTTTCAAGATATTGTTTATTATCTGAATAACTAGTTGCTCTAACTTTTATAGAACCATCTTGAGTGGTATTATTCCATGTAACATTTATTATATTACCCCCTGAAAATGTAGATGTTCCATCCTGTTGAATGGTTCCATTGAGGATAACTCCGTTGGTAACAGTCCAATCGTAGTAATAATTGTCTATTAAATCTGCTGTGTAGATAAAGCCAGCACCATTGCTCTGGCTACCTGGGCATACTCCAAAAGTTCCATTTGGAGAAATACTGATTTGTCCAATAGTATTGGAACTAAGAAGGAATAAAGTAAACACCAATATTATTGCCTTTAGAGTAGAGATAAACAATTTATTCATGGTTCTAGTTTTTTTTAAAAATTAACGTTAATACTAATTGTTGATATTGGTATTGTACTAATAATCATATTATTGCTATTATACCAATCATCTCGATTCCCATCATACGGAAATTCTTTATAATAACTATGCCCCCGATTCTTAATCATACTATAAAGTATAGAACAATTGGATTCGAAGGATATAGACATTTTGTGTGTAATGGAATATGAAGCACCGACTACCCCAACAAATCCAACTTGTAACCGTGTATAAGTTCTGGTAAAATAGCATTTGTAGTAAGCATTGTTCATTAATATTAATCTCCAGTAATAATCTTCAAAAAATTGATAATATGATAGATGCAAATCAGCACCCCAGAAAAGTTTTAGCCTATTAAAGCTATATGTGAGTTGATACCCCTGACGAAAGTAAAATGTACTCGTTCGTGAATTATAATTTTCACCATCATCGATAGAACCAGTCACATTAGTTGAATCTTTCGTTTTCAAGTTAACCCCAAAAGAAAACCGAAATGCGCCGGGGTGTTTCTTAGAGTTTGTGTTAACCTTGAGCTGTAGGCAGTAACCGGGTAAGCTGTTCTTATCAACTAGCCATAGAAGGTCTGTGCCAACCTCGAACCGATATCGTGCAAGGCTATCCTTGCTATTTGCCATCCTACCCGATTTGTAGCTGGTTTGCGAGTAGCTGAAAAACGCAAGGTTAAAAAAGAGTAAAAGGAAGAGTGTTTTTTTCATTATTAAATACTTTAATGGGTTTATTATATTATTTGTGGTTCTATTTATTCGCCTTAAATTATTCACATAATATGCCGTTATGCTAAGCAACGGATTGTGCATTTTTTATAATATTAGGCTATTACAATACTTAAATGCTTTAACGAATTTAGGAAATTCATCTTACTTGTGCAACTATTTCAGTAAATTAATGGACAGTGCCCAAAAAATTGGAAACGCCATTTGTTGTGCTTCACTCAAGGATAAATCCGTTGGTAACAGTCCAAGTGTAGAAATAATTGTCTATTAAATTTGCCGTGTAGGTAAAGCCAGCACCATTGCTCTGGCTACCTGGACATACTCCAAAAGTTCCGTCTGGAGAAATGCTAATTTGACCTATAGCATTGGCATTAAATAAGGAAATAATACAGCCAACTATTATTAATTTAAAAGGAGATAAAAAAATATTTTTCATAGTTTTTTTTAAAAGTGAATATTAATGCTTATTGTTGATATTGGTATAATATTAACATCTAGGACATTGCTATCATACCAATTGCTTTTATTGTCATTTTCAGAACCTGGAAAATCAGGATAATACGAATGTTCTCTATTCTTTATTTTACTATATAGCATAGAGCAATTGGATTCGACTAATACAGATACTCTGGGTGTAATACTATATGATGCACCAATAAATCCGATTAATCCATACTGAATGCGAGTATATGTTCTGGTATTATACATTTTATAATTATCTGTACCAAGTCGCCAATAGTAATCATTAAAGAATTTATAGTAACCTAAATGCAAATCAACACCCCAGAACAATTTTAACTTGCTATAGTTGTACGAAAGTTGATATCCTGAACGAAAGAAATATGAACTCGTTCGTGTTTTATAAGTATCATAATCATTAGTAAAAGTAGTTAAGTCGGTAGTATCTGTCGTTTTCAAATTCATGCCGATTTTAAACCGAAATGCGCCAAGGTGCTTTTTCGATCTATTATTAATCTTGAGCTGTAGGCAGTAACCGGGTAAGCTGTTCTTATCAACTAGCCATAGGAGATCTGTACCTACCTCGAACCGATAGGTCGAAAGGCTATCCTTGCGGCTTACGCTTTTATCCGATCTATGATTGTTTTGTGCGCTACCGAAAAGCGCAAAGCTTAGAAAGAGAAAAAGAAAAAGGAATCTTTTCATGATTAGTTGCTTTTTAGGTAAAAGGTACGTTATGATATTATTTTACTTCTTATTAGTTTTTATTATAGATACAATTGCCATTAATGGGTAGAATAGATTTACTATTTGTTCAGTTTTATTTCTGTTTAATTCATTCCTATATCAGAATTACAAAAAATTTAGAAATTTCAAAGAGTATGGGTTGTTACTATAACATTCTTATACATCAAATGAAGTAACATCATTTGATTATATCAAATACTTTATCACGAACACGTAAAACGAACTCATAAACAAGCATTTTTATATGTTGAAATAGCAAATATTGTAATATCAATTTTATTCATTAGACTTTATATAGGTTAATATAATAGGGATTACTTTTCCCTTAATCCCGCATTACGGTATTGCTGGTAGTTCTTCTATTTGATAAGAGTTTCGAATTTTTCAAAAAGTTCGAATTTCAGGACTTACTTTCTTTTACGAAGGTTAGAGTCGTTGAGTAAGTTTATATAACAGTTGATGCTTAAAACATAAAGACACCTCCAAACCAAGGGGCAACCTCTTTTATTATCTCAAAAAAAACATCATATTTGAGAAAAAAGAAATCATGTTCACCAGAGCCATTGTCAGAAAACCATGCAAAAACATGGTTAATGGGATTACATCAGCAAATTATGGAATTCCAAACTATGAAAACGCATTATATCAGCACAATAACTACGTTGAAGTTTTAAAAAAATGCGGGTTGCAAGTTCATGTTATGGATAGTAACGAACAATTCCCCGATTCTGTATTCGTTGAAGATACAGCTTTACTTACCCCATCATTTGCAGTAATTACAAACCCGGGAGCACGATCTCGAAAAGGTGAGATTATTGAGATGGAGGCTACACTCACAAATTTTTTCCCAACTATAGAACACATAACAAGCCCAGGAACTTTAGATGCAGGAGATGTAATGATGGTGGGGAGTCATTTTTATATTGGCCTTTCTAAAAGGACAAATCCCGCCGGCGCAGCACAATTAATTTATCTTTTGAAGAAATATGGATTTTCGGGATCAACAATTTCATTGAAATCGGTTTTACATCTTAAAACAGGTGTCTCTTATTTAGACAATAATTATATGCTCGCTTGTGGAGAATTCCTAACTAAGACCGATTTTGGCAAATATCACATCATTGAAATTCCTACAGCCGAGTCATATGCTGCCAACAGTTTATGGATTAATGGAAATGTTCTTGTTCCGAAGGGATTTCCAAAAACATTGAACTTGATTAAACGTGAAGGTTTCAAGACAATTGAAGTGGATGTTTCTGAATTTCGAAAACTCGATGGAGGCTTAAGTTGCCTTTCGTTGAGATTCTAAACAATAAAAAAACCCCGAATTAATTCGGGGTTTTAGGTTGGCTATAACTCTATCTCGATATCGTTCCGATCAAAAAAATGGAACTCCAGTAATTGGTAGGATGAAATTGGTATAACTTTTATTCTACAAGTATACTTAAACATCCATTTAATGCGTTTAGAAATAATTCCTTTAGAAATAAACGCTGCAATGTAGGGGTGCAGCTTAAGAACAAGGTTGTTTAGTCCCCTTTCATTAACAAAAAAAGCAAGTTGATTTTCAATCTGTTCATCAAAAATAATTGTTGGTGAAACCTCCCCAGATCCTTTGCATGTTGGACATTTCTCAACAGTACTTATGTGCATCTCAGGTCTAACCCGCTGACGGGTTATTTGCATCAATCCGAATTTGCTTAAAGGCAAAATATTGTGTTTAGTTCGATCCTTCGCCATGATCTCCTTCATCCGTTCAAACACAATCTGCCTGTTTTCCTGAGAGTGCATATCGATGAAATCAACAACAATAATACCACCCATATCCCTTAATCTAAGCTGACGAGCAATTTCTTCTGTTGCCGATAGATTTACATCAAGAGCATTGGTTTCCTGATCGTTGGTTGCTTTAGAACGATTTCCGCTGTTAACATCAAAAACATGAAGTGCCTCGGTATGCTCAACAATAAGGTAAGCTCCGCTTTTGAAAGATACTGTCTTCCCAAACAAACTCTTAATTTGCTTTTCGACACCAAACTGTTCAAAGATTGGAACGTCCCCCTGATAAAGTTTAACAATTTTCTCTTTTTCAGGAGCAATTGTGTCAATATACTCTTTAATATCGTTGTAAACGTTCTCATCGTTAACATGGATGTTGTTAAACGAAACGTTAAGCATATCGCGAAGAATAGCAGAAGTACGTTTAAGTTCACTTACAACAAGGCTTGGAGCTTGAGCGGTTTTTAATTTCTCAAGAGCACCCTCCCATTTTTTGATAAGTCCACGAAGCTCTGCATCGAGTACTGCAACTTTTTTCCCTTCGGCTGCAGTACGTACAATCACTCCAAAGTTTCTTGGAATAATGCTCTCCATTAAGCGTTTAAGCCGCTTTCTCTCTTCGGGAGAAGAGATTTTCTGAGAGATTGATACTTTATCGGAAAAAGGCATCAATACAATATTCCGTCCTGCAATGGAAATCTCTGAGCTTAACCTTGGCCCCTTAGTGGAGATAGGTTCCTTTGCTATTTGAACTAAAACCTGTTGTCCACTAGTAAGAACATTGCCAATCTTCCCGTTTTTATCAATTTCTGATTCTAACTTCAGCTTGGATACCGGAAGTGGCTTATTCTTTTTAGATAATGTGGCTTGTAAAAATTTATTGAATGATTGGAATTGTGGTCCAAGGTCGAGGTAATGAAGAAACGCATCTTTTTCGTAGCCTACATCTACAAATGCAGCGTTCAACCCGGGCATTATTTTTTTTACCTTACCGAGATAGATGTCGCCAACTGCGAACTGAATATTACTCTTCTCCTTATTGAGTTCAACAAGTTGTTTATTCTCAAGTAAAGCGATTGCAATTTCAGTTGCATTTACATCAATAACGAGTTCAATGTTCACTTATTTTAATTTTGTGATAATGGTAAGGTAACCAGAAATGCAGCAACCTAAAGAACTCAAGGGTCTTTAGGTTGACAGCATATTCACGAATATGTTAAGAAAAATAGGAATTGCTATTTTTTCTTTTTGTGACGGTTTTTACGTAAGCGTTTTTTCCGTTTGTGGGTGGCCATTTTATGCCTTTTTCTTTTCTTTCCGCTTGGCATGATCTTAATTTTTATGCGTTAAAAACAAATTCCATTATTTCTTTACATGTGATTTAACCTTGCCTACAAAGGTTTTTGCTGGTTTGAAAGAAGGTATGAAATGTTCAGGAATAATAATGGTAGTGTTTTTTGAAATGTTACGAGCAGTTTTCTTAGCGCGTTTCTTTACAATAAAACTACCAAATCCTCTGAGATAAACATTTTTCTCTTTTACTAAAGAGTCTTTTACTGTTTCCATGAAAGCCTCAACGGTCTTCTGAACAGTTACCTTCTCGATTCCAGTATTCTTGGAAATCTCATTTACGATATCTGCTTTTGTCATGATTAAAATTCTTTAATTATCAATTGATTATACTTGTGTTTTTTTATTCGGACTGCAAATATAAATGATTTATATATATAAATGAAATACATTAGGGTTATTTTTGATAACTTATTTTTTGGTTTGATTTGATCTTATGGAATTTAAGGATATTATAATTAAATGGTATAACGAGAACAGACGAGACTTACCCTGGCGTAACACTGATGATTCCTATTATATATGGATATCGGAGGTTATTCTGCAACAAACAAGAGTTGCTCAGGGATTAGATTACTATCTCCGTTTTATAAACTCATTCCCCACAATTAAAGATCTGTCCGAAGCAAATATTGATAAGGTAATGAAAGTTTGGCAAGGGCTTGGTTACTATTCCCGCGCCCGAAATCTACACAGTGCTGCTCAACAAATTATGACTGATTATAATGGAATGCTTCCCCGCACATATAAAGAACTATTAAAGATTAAAGGTCTTGGGCCATACTCCGCAGGCGCAATCGCTTCATTTGCATTCAAAGAGGTTGTACCTGCTATTGATGGCAATGTTTATCGTGTTCTTTCGAGAGTTTATGGAGTATTTGTGTCACAGGAAACATCAGAGGGGAAAAAAGAATTCTTTGAGCTAACCATGGAACTTATTGATAAAAATCAACCTAATGTTTTCAATCAAGCACTCTTGGATTTTGGTGCTATGCAATGCATCCCCCGAAGTCCAAATTGTTTAGCATGTCCATTCAGCGATATATGTTATGCTTACCGGAATAATCTAGTCAATCAACTTCCTATTAAGGGGAAAAAAATTGCTACTCGTGATAGATTTCTGAACTATGTTATGATAAGGTACAAGGATACTACATTTATACAACGCCGTTTGGCTGGCGATATATGGACGTACTTGTATGAATTTCCTTTAATCGAAACAAAAAGTCCAACTGAAATTGAAGCATTAATAAAGGGGTCTACTTGGAAAGAATTATTCGGGAAGGAAAAGGTTAAAATTCTACATATCTCGCAATCAATTAAGCATCAATTAAGTCATCAAACGCTTTTCGTACAATTTATTATTGTAGAAATTAGAAAACCTACCTATTACTTAAATTCGAATTTCCTTAATGTTTCAATTAGTAACTTACAAGAGTATTCTGTTCCAAAAGTTATCGATAATATTTTAGCAGCAGAACCCACGGAAAAGTATTTTCTTAAGGACAATCCTACTCAATAGTTCGCAACTAATAAACATTTTAAATTTTTCTAAAAAAAGTTGTTTTGATTGTTGAAAATCAATTTTTTTTCTAATTTTACTTTAATTGTATAATTTACAAACAGCTTAAACCCTAAAAAATGTCAGTAAACAAAGTTATTCTTATTGGAAACGTAGGCAAGGATCCAGACGTTCGGCACTTAGATAGTGGTGTAACAGTTGCTCGCTTTTCACTTGCCACAAATGAAACCTACACCGATAAAAGCGGTAAGAAAGTTACCCAAACCGAATGGCATAATATTGTTGTTTGGCGCGGTCTCGCAGAAGTTGCTGAGAAGTATGTTAAAACAGGTAAACTACTTTTTGTAGAAGGACGTATAAAAACCTCCTCTTATGAGGATAAAGAGGGGAACAAAAAGTATACTACCGAAATTTTGTGTGATAATTTCCGATTCTTAGGTTCTGCGGGAAGTTCCGATTCTAGTGGTAGCGGAAATCAGGCAAAAGGAACTGATCAACTAAACGTTTCGGAACCTCAGGTTACAATCCCAGAACCAGACGATTTACCATTCTAACAAAAGGATTACTCCCTAAAGTAAAAGGCTATTGTTCAATATCAAACAATAGCCTTTTTATTTTGTAAATATTTAAAGAAATCAACTAAATTCATACAGTTTTAAATCACACTGAACAAGCAGCAAGTATCAAGTTATTAAATCGTTATCATGAAAAAAGCATCTCTAAACATATTGTACTTTGTGTTTATTGGTGGTTTATTAACCTTTTTTTTCGGTTGTAACTCCACTCCTATTCCAAAACCTCGTGGTTATTTTAGATTAGAATTTCCCGAAAAACAATACAAATCTTTCGATTCCATATTCCCTTACAAATTTTACTACCCTGTTTACGGAAAAGTTGTTATGGATAATCAAGTTGGTGCTGAAAAGTACTGGGTTAATATTGATTTCCCCGGATATAAAGCAAGAATTCATATAAGCTATAAATCGGTTAATGGGAATATCGATAACCTAATTGAAGATGTTAGAACTCTTGCTTACAAGCATACCATTAAGGCGGATGCAATTAATGAGAAAGTTTTTTCGAATCCAGAAAGAAAAGTATATGGCATACTCTATGATATTAAGGGTAATGCTGCTAGCTCATACCAATTCTATGTTACCGATTCAGTAAAGCATTTCCTTAGAGGAGCATTATACTTTAATGTTCATCCCAATAAGGATTCGTTATCCCCTGCAGTTGAATTTTTTGGTAAGGATATGAGATATTTAATAGAATCGCTTGAATGGAAATAGAAATATTGTAATATGGGGCTATTTAGATTAGTTGAAGATGAGAACTCTCAAATTGCTCTTTGGGAAGTAATAGAATCTGAGCAAGAACTTAAAAATTTAACTGGTTTAGATTTAGAGAATATCTATGCATACCCTCGTCGTAGGATGGAACGAATGGTAGTAAGGGCAATACTTAACCAGTTAAATCATTTTGAACCAGTAAATTATCATCCAAACGGCAGACCATATTATTCTGAGGGTAAACCTCATATCTCCATAAGTCATTCAGCAAAAATGGTTGCTGTAGGTTTTTGCCAAAACCTGAGCATTGGGGTTGATGTAGAACAAACAAACCGAGATTTTAAAGCTGTTGCCCATAAATATATCACCAAAAAAGAGTTGAAATGGATTAATTTGGAGCATCAGAAATCGTTAGCATTGGCTTGGTGCATAAAGGAATCTATATATAAATTACCTTGGAAGGTAATTAAATGTTTTTCTACCGATATAAACATATTAGAGTTCGGAGAACTTTCCAATAGCGGAACTGTTAAGGTTAATGTAATTGACATGGATATTAATCATCACCTTGAGTTGAATTATCTTTTTTTTGACGAATTTTGTCTTTCGTGGGTATTAAATGATTTACAAACAGCTGCTGATTAATATGATTTACAGTAAGATTATTGAATCTAGAGGGAAAGAGAAATTATTTGCATTACTTCTTGATCCTGATAAATGCAACCCTGAACACCTTCGCAAGGTTTTACACATTGCCTCGCAAAGTAAAATATCTATGCTATTGGTTGGAGGTAGTTTGGTAAATACAGATATCAATAGTTTTGTTTCCAAAATAAAAGCAGAATCTCAAATACCCGTTGTTTTATTTCCAGGAAATGCTATTCAATTTGCAAAAGGTGCTGATGCAATTCTACTTCTTTCGTTAATATCAGGAAGAAATTCAGATTTCCTAATTGGCAACCACGTTATAGTCTCAGGAGCAATCAAACGTAGTGGTATAGAAGTAATTCCAACTGGCTATTTACTTATCGATGGGGGTGTTCAAACATCAGTTCAATACATGAGCAATACCATGCCTATCCCCGCTTCAAAGATTGATATTGCAGTTGCCACAGCAATAGCTGGAGAGCAATTGGGTTTAAAAATGATTTATCTTGAAGCTGGAAGTGGTGCAAAATTCCCAGTACCAGTTGAAATGATAAGTGCAATTCGAAAAGAAATCAGCATTCCTTTGATTGTTGGAGGAGGTCTAAAATCACCCGAACAGATTAATTCGGCATGGGATGCAGGAGCCGATATGGTTGTTGTTGGAAATGCAATTGAAAATAATGTGGAGTTTGTATCTTCATTTTTTCAAACTAAATAACTGCTTATTTTAAAGAGTGTTCATGTTTTTGCTATACTTAACTTTCAAAAAATAGAGAGTTTGTATTAGTTACAAACCCTCTATTTCCAACCAAACCTATCTAGATATGAAAACCTAATCTTTTAAAATTTTTGTTGAAACAAATTGATTCTCTTTAGTAACCACTCTTATAATATAATAACCCCTTTGAAGGCTTGAAATATTAATGGATACATTATTGATATTTTCAAAAACCTTATGTAGTACCTCTTGTCCATGGGTGCTATAGATTAATATTTTCTTCATTGATTTCGCTGACTGAACATTAAGAATATCTACTACGGGGTTAGGATAAACCTTAATCACGATAAAATCAGCATTTTCAATTCCTGTATTATTAGTTATTTCAAAATCAGCGGAAATAAATGAGATGCTATAATTAGAACCTGCTGTGAGCGTCCCTACTAAAATTGGATAACTTCCTACAGTTTCTCCGGTCACACGTGATAAAGCACCTGAAATAAGATCCCCCCCAATTAAACTGCCGTTAGTTATCAGGTATGTAAACACTGGGTCTTGCTCTCCCACTTTCTTGGATTGACCAGAATTTGCAGTAATTTGAATTGATAATGGGGTAATATTTGCTGTTAGTGTAGGTTGTGTCAATGTATAGTTACCAATGGCGGTCCCGGTAATCGTCATGGATGGGATAACATTGATTCCAACTCCAGCATTGGATGAGGCAAAAGAACCTGTTGTTGCAGTAGCAAGAATCACATCCTCTAAGCCAACAATACCGCTAAGTGTACCGCCAACTATTGTTGCATTTGTGTTTCCATCGTAAACCTTATTCTGGGCATTTGCTCCAGTAATTGTAAGTGCTTTTGCAGTGATATTCGCCAAAAGTGTTGGTTGTATTAACGCATAGTTGCCGATGGCTGTACCTGTAATTGTCATGGATGATGCGATGCCTATCCCCACACCAACATTTGGGGAAGAGAATGTACCTGTTGTGGCAATGGCAAGGCTCACATCCTCCGAGCCAACAATACCGCTGAGTGTACCGCCAACTATTGTTGCGCTTGTGTTTCCATCGTAAACCTTATTCTGTGCGGTTGTCCCAGTAACTGTAAGTATTTTAGCAGTAATACTTGCTGAGAGCGTGGGTTGTGTTAACGTGTAGTTACCAATGGCTGTACCTGTAATTGTCATGAATGGGGTAACGTTTATTCCCACGCCAACATTGGATGTAGCAAACGTACCTGTTGTTGCAGTAGCAAGGATCACATCCTCCAAGTTAACAATACCGCTGAGTGTACCGCCAACAATTGTTGCGCTTGTGTTTCCATCGTAAACCTTATTCTGTGCAGTTGCCCCTGTTACCGTTAGAACTTTGGCTGTGATATTTGCTAAGAGAGTGGGTTGTGTTAACGTATAATTGCCGATGGCTGTACCTGTAATTGTCATGGATGGGGTAACGTTTATTCCCACACCAATATTGGATATCGCAAACGTACCTGTTGTTGCAGTAGCAAGGATCACATCCTCCATGTTAACGATACCACTGAGTGTACCGCCAACAATTGTTGCGCTTGTGTTTCCATCGTAAACCTTATTCTGTGCGGTTGCCCCTGTTACCGTTAGAACTTTGGCTGTGATATTTGCTAAGAGAGTGGGTTGTGTTAACGTGTAGTTGTCGATGGCTGTACCTGTAATTGTCATGGATGGGGTAACGTTTATTCCCACACCAATATTGGATATCACAAACGTACCTGTTGTTGCAGTAGCAAGGATCACATCCTCTAGGTTAACGATACCACTGAGTGTACCGCCAACAATTGTTGCGCTTGTGTTTCCATCGTAAACCTTATTCTGTGCGGTTGCCCCTGTTACCGTTAGAACTTTGGCTGTGATATTGGCAGAGAGAGTAGGTTGTGTAACTAAATATTTCCATGATTGTGTTCCTACAAGCGTTACAGTTGGAGTAATAGAAATTCCTACACCCTTATTTTTCGATGAAAAAGTTCCAACTATAGGCATTTCAATAGATACATCATCAGAATTAATTACACCAGTTAATGATCCTCCAGTAATCAAAGCATCAAAATTTCCATCATAGGGTTTATTAGATGCAACTGCATCTATTACGGACAATTGCTTTTTACTTACATTAAATGATTGTAAAACCTGAGGTGCAGCAGAATAAATTGCATCTCCTGTTTGATCCGCATATATAGTTACTAGTCCAACACCTACTATACTTACCTGACTACCAGTTATAGTTGCTATTGAAGTATTGCCACTCGTAAATGTTACCGTTAATCCAGAAGTCGCAGTTGCAGATAATCCAAAATCTAAATCTCCATATGTCTTGTCAACAAGAATATTAAATGTAATTGTTTGAGGAGTTTTGGTTGAACTTGTAGTAAAGGAATATTCTGCACCATAACCTATTTGTCCTAAATTATTAATAGCGTATGCCCTTATGTAATATTTAGTATCAGAAGTTAACCCTAAAACAGTAGAAGTATAATCTCCAGTACCTATTCCATCATCCGTTTTACTATTGGAAGTTGTAGGCGAGCTAGAAGTATTCCAACAAACACCGCGATTAGTTATTGAACTACCATTACCTAATCCACCTACATTGCAATCCACTTTTGCTCCCGTTTCTGTTATATTATAAGGGGTATTAGTAGTAACAGCGGGTAGTGTAGGACTCCAGTAATTAACAAGTTGAAAACTCCCTGGCCAAGAACCATAAGTACCTGATGTAATTCCATTATTATCGCACCCTACGTATGAGCCTAATCCCGGTAAAACTTTTACCTGAACAACCCATTGTTCGCCTAAAGTCAAGCCCCAGAAATGCACAATTGCAGTTCCAATATTCGAATTGTCAGTATAAGAAAATGGGGTGTTGCACCCTCCCCAAACATTTCCACTATTTGTTGCTGTAACCAAAAAATAGTAAGAAGTATAATCATCTCCCCTGTAGCTAACCATATTTCCAGGATCGGCTAATGCTGTTGTTTGTGCAGAGGAATAGATAGGTAAAATTAATAGCATTAAGAAAAATATTAATGCTATGTATAATTTACTTGAAGCAATAACTCGCTTAATAAGTCTGTAATCTTTTTCTATTTTCTCCATGGTACTAGTTTTTTTTTTGAAATTTACAAGGAATTCTAGCAATAGAATGTCTTATACACTCAAAATGAACCAACTAAAGTTAGTGTGAAGAATAGAGAAAAGATTACTATTAAGGATGTTTCTAATTACTGAAAAGAGTGATTTAACTCATCTTTTCATAAATAATAGATGTTTCATAAATAATTAAAGATGATATATTTATGGATTTTAAAAATGAAGGGTATTTTAATTCCAAGTTTGTATTTAGAAAAAATGCTCTAACAATAAATCTTAGGTAAATCTTATGGCAAATTCTTTTCAGAGATAGCCTTACTTAAGCAATCAAAATCCAGAAATTAGAAATAAATTATTCAATCAACTCCTTAATCGGATTCCCAGTAGCTCCATTTGGCCAAGTAATACCTATTAAAGTTGATAGGGTTGGAGAAATATCTGTCATATTTACAGGAGAGAGTATTGAACGACGCTTAATCTTCCACCCATACCAAATAAGCGGAACATGAACATCATAGCTATAAGCTGAATTTCCAGATGTAATGCCACCATTACTTTCAACCCAACCTGGTTCAAGGTTTATTATAACATCACCTGATCTGCGCTGATTATAGCTATTCTGAAACTTTTCAAATATTCCTGTTGTAAAATTCGAACTTTGAAGTGTACTCCCGGTTATGGCATTAGAAACTCCAGAAAATTCAAGCATAAAATCTGCAATTTTTTGTTGAAAATCGGCAAGTTTCAAATTTGAATCCTCAATTAAGCGACGATTTAGATAAATTTGTTTTTCGTAGTATGCTGTAACCCAACTCCCTTGCCCATAAATAGCTTTAAGGTAACTTCCGAGTAAGGCCATCGCCTTTTTAGGATCAAAATAGCCCCCAGGTATTTTCGATTTTTCAAGATATGCTGGAGTTGAAGCAATTCCCTGATCGGATGTTAGAACAACCAAAATATTCTCTCGTCCAACAGATTGGGATACAAATTGTAAAAAATGAGCAAGTTCCTTATCGAGTTTTATGTAAGTATCTTCAACCTCAATGGACTGGGGGCCATACTTATAACTAATGTTTCGATTAGCGGAAAATGTTACAGCAAGCAAATCAGTATGATCATCTGCGCCTAAATTCTCACCCACGATTGATGCAATGGCAAAATCTTTTGCAAGTAGGTTTCCATAAGGTGTCTCTAGCAGAGATGAATATGTTAATGTTGGGTTTTTTTTAAGGATTACCCCGTCCCACATCGATTTTAACTTATCAATCAACTTCTTTTTAACCTCTGGTGCTTTAATTTTATTTGTATCGGCTTCATCGTAGGTATTTATTGGCTTTGAAGCATTCCACTCTCTATCAGCATATAAATTTGCAAATTTTTTAGTATTAAAGGTGTCTGCCCAAGCAGGCAAGGTTGACATAAAAAATGAACTTGACACCCAATTCCCCTTTTCAGCATCAAACCAAAATGCACCAGTTGGATTATGACCAGTAGTCAGAATTGAGGAACCCGGATCAAGAGAAATGCCAATAACCTTTGATAATGGATCGTACAAATTCAGTTCATCACCAAATGTGCTTGTTATTATATTTTTGGGTGAAAATTTTCCACTAAAAAAACTACCACCAACAGTGTTAACTTTTTCATCTGCAACTGCATCAATTGCATCGCCACTTGATATTCGATACCACTTGTTTGAGATAATTCCATGAACCATTGGATTTGCACCAGTTGATATTGTTGCTAGTCCAGGGTATGATTGAGTTAACAAATAGTTATATCTGGCATTTTTGCAAAAAGCACCCTCGTTCACTAATAATTTAAACCCTCCATCACCAAATTTATCCCAATAACGATGAATATAATCGTATCGCATCTGGCTAACAATTATTTCAACTATCAATCTTGGTTTCTCAGAGGGAATAGACATTCTTTGTTGAGAAAATCCAGTATTTACCAACCCTACAAAAACTAAAATACTAATTAACGTTTTATTCATATATAAAAAATTAAAGGGTGCTTAAACTATTTTAAGCACCCTTACAAAAATATCAAAAAAACTATTGATTACTTTATATGCACTATTATCTGTGAAAATGTTTTTTTATCTACATTCAAAACAACAATGTAGCTACCTGCATTCAAACTACTTGAATATCCAGACCAAGTGATGGTATTTAATCCCTCATGATACAATCCATCTGCAATTATAGCAATTTTACGACCATCCATTGAGTAGACTGAAAGATTGATATTAGAAGGCTTTTCGAGGTCAAACTGAAAATTGATATTATTGTTAAAAGGATTTGGCCAAGAGTAAAGAAGGTTTTTACTAGCATCAATTTCTAAAACACCAACAGGTGTTAACTCAACATTGATGCTTTTATTTTCCAAAACATCAACCTGACTAGTAATGCCGTGATAGCCTGTTAAACTTACCGAATAGTTATATCCCATACCATAAACAACATTACTAAAAGATGTCGACCCACTTATATCGGTTTGTTGACTTAAACTATTAAAATCAATAGTGGCATTTGCAACAGGGAGTCCTTGGTTACTGACATTGAATATTACATTGTACAAGGGTAGTAGTTCAATTGCAATATTTTTATCACTTGTTAAATCAACCTGTCCTATCACTGATTTATAGCCTAACTTGCTCACAGTATAACCATACCCATTACCATTCGGAATATCAGGAAACGATACTGTTCCATCTATACCAGTTTGTTTTATCGTTCCATTAAAATCAACATTTGCATCAACGATTGCGACGCCCAACAGTTTAACTGTAAATATTACAGAATATGTAATTGGAGACAAATCAATATCTATTGTTTTATTGGTAGAAACATCGGTTTGAGTTGATTGCGTAACATATCCGGTTTTACTTACGGTATAATTATAGCCAATTCCTTGTGGAATATTTGCAAAAACGATAGTTCCATTTGATGGAGTCTGTTGTTCAATTCCATTAAAAATAATAGTTGCGTTGGCAACTGGCAAAGATTGATGTGTCACATTAAAAGTTACAGAATACACAGTTGTTGCATCAGGAACTAAATCAACATTGAAGGTTTTATTATCAGTAACATTGAACTGACCGATAGCTGTATGGTAACCGCTTAAACTAATAGTATAACCATAACCAGTTCCCTCTGGGATATTTGTAAATATGGCTAATCCACTTGATGAAGTAAGTTTATCAACACCATTGAAATGTACATTCGCATTTAGTACTGGTGAATTAAGGTGATTCACACTAAAGGTAACTGTATACTCAGGGATTAACGTAATATTTTTTATAACGCTGGCCTCCCAATCATTTACTACAACATTTTGTGTTTGAGAAATATACCCGGGAGCCGAATACGTAACCTGCCAAGTACCTGGTTCAATAGGCCGAGCATAAAACCCAGTTGTTTGGCTAGAGTATATATAAGAGCTGTCTGCATCGTGTCCAGAAATAAATACTTTAGCCTTAACAGGGTTTCCTGATGTATTGGTGATAATTCCATTAAACCCTTTTGTCGCCGATTCTAAATACCCAAGCAGAGCTGCTTTATTATAGTTCCAAAAGTTTGGCAACAAATTGGATGATGGTGTTTTTGCCATTGACAATTCAATTGTAACCTCCTTACAATGATGCCACCAGTTCATATAATCTTGCCGACCTCCAGCAACAACATACCAATCGCCACCATTGGTAATACCATTAATATTTACATCAGTAAAATAGCCCACGGAGCCATTAGCCTGAACTGAATCTGCATACAATTTTGAAAAATTGATAAACCAGTTATTGTCTGGATGAATTTTCGATGAACTAATCCAAGTATCCCAAGGATAATTAACCACCTCCGAACCACCATGAAAATTCGCAGAGACAGTAAAGTGCCTTAAGGAGGCAAAGTTCATCATAATTTGGGTTTCTGGTGTCCATGCTCCATTTGGATGATCACCTAATCTTGGATCTGGAAAATTACGGTTAATATCCACATAATTTGCATTGTATCTTATTGCACCCGAAACAGTGTTGTCTCCTCCCATGTATGTTCCATCAGGGTTTGCATCTGGATTTATGTAGATGACCATGCTATTCAGCATCGAAGTGATTTGTGTATCAATAGAATATCTAGAAAGCATATAATCGATTAATCTTAGCATCAAGATATACCCTGTTGTCTCATCGCCATGCATGGTGCTGGTATAGAAAACCTCAACTTCTGGTTCTTCAACAGTTACATTATTTGAAATTTTAACTACATATAATTTATGTCCGTTGGTAGTTGTTCCTATAGAATCAAGTTTGCAAATAGATGGGTAATCCTGCTCAAACTTCTTCATCATCGTACGATAAACCTCATAGGTAGGATATCTATCCCAGTTTGCCATCTGGTCAATTGTTGTTGCCATACTAATGGACTTTGTGTTTAAGGTAGATGGATGTGGGAGAAGAATGTACTTGTAGCCAAGCTTTTCAAACCTTTTTAGCTCATCGCTATTTGCATAAGCGTATACAGTATCATGGCGAATCCTATCAATAGAAATTATACGAGTAATAACAGTATTTATAGTATTTTTATTGGATTCAATAAATCTAAAAAAGAACTCATTTTGTTGACTCTTTGCTGATAAGAAAAAAAAGAATACAAATACTATAATACCAAGTTTTTTCATAATCTTCTTTAGTAGCAAGTAATTTACAAATTTACGATAAAAAAATAGTGAAGTTACGTTTACACTCTTGATTAAAACTTCTTGATAAACAAAAAATAGAATATTATTCCTACATACCGCAGAGAAAATATTGTAAAACTTTAACTGTTTATTTATAATTTGAATAGTTTAAGAGCCTAATAAACTTCTTAAAACTCAGTTGAATTAATAGGGATGTTTATTTTCTCGTTAAGCTATTAAATTCCGCAATATTATGGAGATTTTTTAAAAGAGGATCATTATGAAGCTTTGAGAAATCAGAAAAACCAAATTTTATAGCATTTCTCAATGACTCAATAGCTCCTTTGGGTTTGCTCGTATTTGCTTGTAAACATGCAAATGCATACCAACTATCGGGATTTTCAGGATCAACTTGTAGATAAATTGATGTAAAATAATCCGCCGCCTTCCAATCCTGCATGTTTAACACTCTATTCACGTAACTATAGCAACTTAGGCTAATATAGCCTAATAATCGTTTTGACATATCAACTTTTAAACTTCTAGAAGACGCCTTTACTGCGTCATTTAAGAGTCTTATCTCATTTTTCCACCATCCTGCAGGCTTAGTCCCGAAAGAAGAAACAAATTCACTTTGCTTTTGTGATTCATAATTCTCCAAGGATATTCGATCCTTTAGATACTTTTGCAACTCTGGATTTTGTTTTAACTCCTCCACAGCCAATTTAGTAGATACAATGTCAGTCAAACCATCAAGTATTTGATCGGTTCTTTCGGTGAGCATTAATGCAATAGCAAGGCTATCGGTGCAGCCTCCTTTCATCAGATCAGAGACTCTGTTATTACTTTTGATTACAAAATTAGAAACATAGTTTTTATTCAAAGGGATCAAAGAGTCCTTCATTGCATACAGTTCAAGCATACTAATTGATTCTGAAATAACTGATTCTGGAGGCCATTGGTGTTTTCCTTTGAAAACTAGTAACTGATGGGGTTGATGAAATGACTCCAAATAATCGCCGAGTTGTTTCATCTCCAAGTAATTCATATCCTGAGTTCCAGCAACACCAATAAATCTGAACGTCAAAGGTCTATTATCTGGTTGAAACCCAGCTGAACATGCAATAACCCCTTTTACCTTTCCTGTATATTGCGCCATCAAACAGGCAACCCTTGCACCACCCGAAAAACCAATAGTATATATTCGATTCGTTTCGATTGATATTTTCTGTTGTGTGTCGGCTAGCAAATTATTAATTATGCTATTGATTTCATCCAAACTAAGTCCATTCCTTGAAATGTTAGATCCAACAACAATATACCCAAGTTTTTCAGCACAGTTCTTCATTAATGCAACGGGGATATGTCCATTACCATGAGGATCAAATGCATAAATCACAGGATAGGATTTATTTACATCATAACTTGTAGGTAGGTACAAGCAATAACTTTGATTTGGCTCGATTTTACAAACAACTTTATTTATAATAACACCCCGTTGAGCCCATTTAACAAATTGTTCTTTAGGGTTTTCAACATGTTTGCACGAATTTATAATTAGGAGAAAGCCTAGTAAAACCATTGATCTATTCATTGTAGTTTGTCTTTTATGCAGATGAAAATAGAATATGGCTTGCAAAACCATTTTTGCAAAAATAAAAAGACCTGATGGGTTTTCATCAGGTCTGGGTTTATTTATTACTAAGAATTACACGTTAAATCGTATATGTAGAATATCTCCATCCTCAACAATATAGGTTTTACCCTCAACATGAAGTTTACCTTTTTCCTTACAAGCATGTTCAGATCCAAGAGTTATAAAATCATTGTATTTAATCACCTCAGCACGTATAAAACCCCGCTCAAGATCGCTATGGATAACACCAGCAGCTTGTGGTGCAGTCATGCCCTTTTTTATTGTCCATGCCCTATTCTCCTTTTGACCTATTGTAAAAAAGGTTTCAAGGTCAAGCAGTGTATATGCAGCACGTATAAGTTTATTCACACCTGGTTCGCTCAAACCAACATCCTTAAGGAATGCAGAACGATCCTCTTCGCTTTCGAGTTCTGCAATATCAGCCTCAACCTTACCAGCAATTATTAGTATTTCTGTATTCTCGCTTTTTAAAAACTCCTTAGCTTTATCAACATACTTATTCCCATTTACTGCGGATGACTCATCGACATTACAAACATAAATAACTGGTTTTGTAGACAACAAAAATATATCTGCAATAAACCTTTTATCACTCTCTTCAACAGGAGCCGTTCTTGCACTTTGAAGGGATTCTAAATGATCTTTATAGATATTAAGGACTTCTAGCCCATGTTTTGCATCCTTATCTCCTGTTTTGGCAGTTTTCTCTAACTTCTGAATCTTCTTTTCAATTGACTCAAGATCTTTAACCTGTAACTCAAAATTTACAGTTTCAATATCCCTAACAGGATCAACAGAACCATCAACATGCGCTAAGTTCTCATCATCAAAGCAACGAAGAACATGAATTAATGCATCACAGTTCCTGATATCACCCAAAAAACTATTCCCAACACCTTCTCCTTTATTGGAACCTTTTGCTAGTCCTGGAATATCTACAATTTCAACCGTTGTATGAACAGTTTTATCCGTTGGTTGGAATTTTTCCAACACATAAAGCCTGCTATCTGGAACATTTATTATGCTGATATTCGATTTGTTTGAGCTGAATGCAAAATTACTGGCTTGTGCTTTTGTGCTCGACATGCAGTTGAAAATGGTTGTTTTTCCAACATTTGTAATACCAATTATACCACACTGTAAACCCATTGTATTAATAGTTTGTTAGGGGTGCAAAGTTAGGTTAAATTTCTAAAACTTTTTAAAAAATCATACTACCACACAACATAATAGATAAATATACTCCATTTTCAGCCTTGCTATTTTATTTATCTGACGATGATAACGTAACAGATTTAAATTACATTTGCAAATTGGATTTTTATTGATTTTTTTAATCTATAATTTGTTTTAAATGGCTGATATTCAAAAATTAAAAACAATTGCAGCACAAGTTCGCAGAGATGTAATTCGCATGGTTCATAAACCAGCAAGTGGACACCCAGGAGGCTCACTCGGTTGTGCTGATTTTTTTACCGCTCTATATTTTGACACTTTAAGTATCGATCCCAAAAACTTTACGATGGATGGCAAAGGTGAGGATGTTTTCTTCCTCTCAAATGGACATCTCTCTGCTGTTTGGTATAGTGTTTTGGCTCGTAAAGGTTTTTTTGAAGTTAATGAACTAAATACATTTCGCATACTAAATACTCGATTACAAGGACATCCAACAACGGCTGAACATTTACCCGGTATCAGAATTGCATCTGGTTCTTTAGGCCAAGGGCTTTCTGTTGCCTGTGGTGCTGCTTTAGCGAAAAAACTAAATGGTGACAATCATCTTGTTTATACCTTACACGGTGATGGTGAATTACAAGAAGGTCAAATTTGGGAAGCAGCACTATTTGCAGCAGCAAAAAAAATCGATAACATTATATCTACCATTGATTACAACGGAAAACAAATTGATGGGCCTGTGGATGAGGTAGTATCACTTGGAGATCTTAAGGCTAAATGGCTTGCCTTTGGTTGGGATGTTGTTGAAATGAATGGTAATGTCATGGAGGAGGTAGTTAAAGGTTTTACCGAAGCAAAATCAAGAACCGGTAAAGGAAAACCAGTTGTTATTATCATGAAAACAGAAATGGGAATGGGTGTTGATTTTATGATGGGAACCCATAAATGGCATGGCAAAGCACCAAATGATGAGGAGTTTTCACGAGCCATGGCTCAACTTCCTGAAACAATTGGCGACTTTTAGCTATTCAAAGCATTATATAATAATTTGTTAACGATTAGTAAAATGAAAAATATTGCAGTAATTGCACATGATGCAAAGAAACCAGAACTGGTTAGATTTTTACAGGAACATAAAGATTGGCTACCAGGTGTAAACCTATTAGCAACTGGACGTACAGCAGAATTTGTAGAATCACAGGGTCTAAATTGTAAACATCTTAGCCCTGGTGTTTCAGGAGGATACAACCAGATAACTGAAATGATTGGACGGAAAGAGATTGATATCGTTATTTTTCTTCGTGACCATAAAGTTGTTCAGCAGCATCATGAAGATATTCGCAACCTTCTTGAAGCTTGTAATACTCATAATATCCCCCTTGCTACTAACTATGCAAGTGCAGAACTGATAATCCTTGGCTTAATCAAAAAAGAAGCTACTGAAAGAGTGCAAAGAAACAAGTAGAATACACTTACTTTTTTAATCTCTAATGCATTTGCGAAATAGTTTTTGTAACTCTTCACAAACAAGATAATTAAATGAAGAAGATAATTTCAACTGGTAATAAAGATACTCGTTCGGGCTTTGGTGCAGGTCTTCATGAACTTGGCAAAAAGAATCCTAACGTTGTTGCTCTATGCGCAGATCTTATTGGCTCTTTAAAAATGGAGGAATTCGCAAAAGAATTTCCAAATCGTTTCTTTCAAACCGGAATTGCCGAAGCCAATATGATAGGTTTAGCCGCAGGGTTGACAATTGGAGGAAAAATCCCTTTTACAGGAACCTTTGCTTCCTTTTCAACAGGTAGGGTTTACGATCAGATTAGACAAAGCATTGCCTATTCCAATAAAAACGTCAAGATTTGTGCATCTCACGCTGGTATTACCCTTGGTGAGGATGGAGCAACCCACCAAATTATGGAGGACATTGGGTTGATGAAAATGCTCCCAAACATGACAGTCATTAATCCCGCTGATTACAATCAAACTAAAGCCGCAACACTTGCTATTGCTGAAATGAATGGTCCTGTTTATCTTCGATTCGGGCGACCTGTTGTTCCAATTTTCACATCCCCAGACGAACCTTTCATTATTGGCAAGGCAATAACAATGATTGAGGGTACTGATGTTTCGATATTTGCAACCGGTCACCTCCTATGGAAAGCAATAGAGGCCGCTGAAATTCTTGATCAGCAAGGAATTCATGCAGAAGTTATCAATATTCATACGATAAAGCCATTAGACGATGACGCAATCCTAAAATCTGTTCTAAAAACAGGTTGCGCTGTATCAGCCGAGGAGCATATGATGAATGGGGGTTTAGGTGATAGTATTGCTCAATTACTCTCACGCAAACTTCCTCGACCACTCGAAATGGTTGCCGTTAACGATAAGTTTGGGGAAAGTGGGAAGCCTGAAGAATTACTCAAGAAATTTGGGCTCGATACCCCAGATATAGTAGAGGCTGTTAAAAAAGTTCTGTCTCGTAAATAGATCGTTTACATCATTAAATGACCAATTACAGCGATAAGGAGTTGCTTGAAATGTATCGTATAAGCGATACTCAGAATTATGCATTTAACCTTATTGTTCGTAAGTACCAAGAAAGAATATACTGGCACATCCGCAAAATAGTTATAAGTCAAGATGATGCTGATGATGTAGTTCAGAATACTTTCCTTAAGGTTTGGGGAGGTCTTAGCCATTTCCGTGAGGATTCACAGCTTTTCACATGGCTATATCGAATAGCTACAAACGAAGCTTTAACATTCTTAAAAAGGAAAAGAACAAAATTTTTACTCCCAATTATTGATGTTGAACAACAACTTGCAAACACTATAGAGAGTGATCCATATTTCGATGGCAATGAGCTACAAGCAAAGCTACAGAAGGCAATTATTAAACTTCCTGTAAAACAACGATTAGTTTTTAATATGAAATACTTTGATGAAATGAAATACGAGGAAATGTCTAGAATCCTAGGAACATCTGTAGGTGCTCTTAAGGCATCGTTTCATCATGCAGTAAAAAAAATTGAAAAATTTCTTGAAGAGGATTAAACCCTTCTCAAGTGATGAAGTCATAAACTCAAGATATTAAATAGAATGAATGATTTAGAAATATTTGACCCTAAGTTAACTAAAATTGGTAAGGATAACCCATTTAAAGTTCCTAATGGGTATTTTGAATCATTGCCAACAAGGGTTCAGAATTATTGCAATGAAAATAGCGTTAAAAATCCGTTCGTATTGCGAATCGCTGCAATAAGGACTCAATTAGCCTTGGCTACTGGTCTTTGTCTTTTTGTTTTAATAGCATTTATAGGCTATCATTATTCACAACAAACTAATAGCATTAGCTCTCTAAAAAGGGTAGACTATATCAAAGTAGTTGAAGAGAGCGGCACTGAATTTGATGAAATACAACTATACGAAGCCTTCTCGAATGGACATAAAAAGGATTCAATAAAGAATTCGATGAATGATGAATTAATTGAATACCTATTGTATGATAATATTAATAATGGAACACACTTAGATCATTCAAAAGACATTAAACCGTGATACGTATAAATCCAATTATACTTTTAACCTTTTGTCTAACGCTTGGTTTCTCATCTTGTAAATCCAAGCACGAACAATGCGAAGAAGTATTGAAAGTACAAAAAGTTGCTTTCTTCACACAAAAGTTAAATCTCACCACACACGAGGCTGAATTATTTTGGCCTGTTTATAACGATTATTGGAAACGGAAAAACCAGATACTCGAAAGCAAACGTTCAACCATGAAGTTTTGTGCAAAAAATCTGGAGAAGATGACCGATGAAGAAATAATTAAATATGCTAATGAATATGTTAATTTTCAAAAACAAGAATCAGATCTTTTGATTGAATTTAACGAAAAGTTTAAGCAGATACTACCTCCTTCAAAAGTTCTAATGCTTTATCAGACAGATTACGATTTCAAGACATACCTTTTACAGCAAATAAAAAATTCTGGCAAGAAATAGTTTGATTTCCTTTGAACAACATATTTTAAGTAACAAACTTTTCATTTTTATAGATTAAATCTTTAAAATCAAAATATAAAAGTTTTGCAAAACTTTTATATTAACGATTGTTATATTTATATGGCTAATTATCAAAATAAACCACATGTCGGGTATAGATGTTATCGATGGAATTGCGGAGGGTGTAATTGTGCTGGACGATATTTATATTCCTGGCACAAAACAAACGCCTGAAATTATATGCAAGTATAAATCTGGGGAGGTTGCCTTTAAAGGAAACTTTATCTCAAGTAATCCCAGTGAATTTATTGAGCCTATCCAGAATTGGCTTTATGCTTTTGCTAAAGCCAAAAAGGCAACTACTCTTACTATAGTCTTTCACCTAACATACCTTAATGGCAGTTCAGGAAAATCGCTGTGTAAGTTATTTCAACAAGTTGAGGCAATTCAGGACTCAGGAATAAATGTCGATGTACAACTTTTTTATGAGGACGATGATATTGACATGTTCGATTGGTGCAAGGAAATGAAAAACAGCTATCATCTTCCATTTAGCCTCTCAAAGGTTAATTAATTCTTCTACAAAAGCCATTCTTAACTATTTAGAAGTTAGGTATTATCATTAGGGTAGGGTATGTTTCCTTTAAATCACCCCTCGCTTCTATTGATTTATATCAATATCTGGATAAATCTTTTAATTATATATTTGTGTACCTCAAATAATTCGAAATTTTACAGATAATTATGAAAAGATATCTACTGCATTTTTTTGCAACTATAGTACTAATAGCCTGTTCTGCTAGTATTAATGCGCAAGTTGAAGATCCTGTAACTTGGAATTTTAAAGCAATAAAAGTTGAAGGAAAAAAATACGAAATAACTATCAATGCATCTATTGAACAGGGTTGGCATCTTTACTCGATATCTCTTCCAGAAGGAGGTCCCATTGCAACTACATTCACCTTTAAGCAATCACCCGACTTTAAACTCGACGGTAAAGTAAAGGAGATAACCAAGACCACCAAAGAACATGATGAAATATTTGACCTTGATTTATCTTTTTTCTCAAAAGAGGCAACCTTTAGCCAAATGGTTGAACTCAATAATGTTGAAACAACTAATATTGAAGGCAATATTGAGTATCAAGCTTGCTTCTCGGATAAATGTATCTACCTTGAGAAAGATTTTTCGGTAAAAGTGGGTAATGGAGAGCCTCAAAAGATAGAAGTTCAGCAGCAAAAAACACCTGAAAAAAACGAGAATTCTTCTCTTTGGTATATATTCTTTTACGCTTTAGGATGGGGTCTATTGGGATTATTAACGCCCTGTGTTTATCCAATGATACCAATGACCGTTTCATTCTTTCTAAATAATGAATCGGGTCGTTTAAGATCTATTATCAATGCTCTTGTCTTTGGCCTTTCAATTATTGCCATATATACTTCAATTGGATTATTAGTTTCGCTATTTGGTCTTAGCCCAAATTTCGCAACCGTTCTTACCTCACACTGGATTCCTAATATTATTTTCTTTCTGCTTTTTATAGTATTTGCAGCATCGTTCTTTGGTTTATTTGAAATTACTTTACCAAGTAGCTTAACAACAAAAACCGATAGTAAAGTTGAAAAAGGAGGATTTGTAGGTTCATTTTTCATGGCCTTAACACTAATATTAGTTAGTTTATCTTGTGTTGGACCAATATTAGGAAACGTATTGATAGAGGCTTCACGAGGTTTAGGTTTAAGGCCTATTATAGGAATGCTTGGATTCTCAATTGCATTTGCTTTACCATTTACCATTTTTGCCATTTTTCCATCATTACTTAAGGGATTACCTAAATCTGGGGGATGGTTGAATTCGGTAAAAGTTGTTCTTGCATTTTTCATGTTAGCCTTTAGTTTGAAATTCTTAATGATAATAGACGATACGTATCATTTTGGCTTATTGGGTCGCGATGTTTACATAGCTATCTGGATTTCAATTTTCACCTTAATGGGTTTCTATTTGCTTGGTAAAATCAAATTTCAGCACGACTCAGATCTTAAGCACGTGGGCGTTTTTAGGCTTCTTTTAGCAATTGCGTCCTTTGCATTTGTTGTTTACCTAATTCCTGGCATGATTGGAGCACCCCTTAAATCTATATCAGGATTACTTCCTCCTCAGGCAAGTCATAGTTTTGACCTGATGACAATGATAAATAAATCAAAAACCGTTTCGAGTGCTAAAGTTGACGATAAAGCATCGTTATGTGAAACACCAAAATATGCAGATATCCTCCATCTACCTTATGGTTTGGATGGTTATTTTAGCTACAGTCAAGCACTAGCCTGTGCACGAACACAAAAAAAACCTCTATTTATTGATTTTGTGGGTCATTCATGTTCCAACTGCAAAGAAATGGAATCAAAGGTTTGGAGCGATCCTCGTGTATTAGAAAAGCTAAGGAATGATTATGTTATTGTTGCCCTATATATCGATGAAAGATTAGAACTCCCCGAAAGCGAATGGTTTACATCAAAGAAAGACGGCAAGGTAAAAAAGACCATTGGCAAGCAGAATGCGGACATGCAGATAAACCGTTTCAATATCAATGGGCAACCTTATTATGTTCTACTAGATGGGAACGAAAAACCTTTAGTAGAACCTAGAGGATACAATCTCGATATTGAAGCATATATTAAGTTTCTCGATAGCGGGATTGAAGAGTATAAAAAGAGAAGCAATAGTTTACAGTAAGAAATCTTATAGTTAAACATGAAGAGTCTGATGGAAAATTCAGGCTCTTTTTTTATACTGTAATTCAGAAATAAACATCCTGCCCTTAGCGTCTCCAAATTATTTTCTCCAACCAATGAGGTAATTGAATGATAACAAACAACCTCATTGCCATTGCCAAAACCACAGGGTAGATTACCCAAGGTAGAGCCTGTGGTAAAAATGGCCAAGTAATCAGTAATGCTATTAATACAATTAGATTAACGCTTAAATACGTTCGCATCCATTGCCTGGTTTTTTTTACCGATAGAAAGAAAACGGCTATTAAGTGGAATGGATTTGCCCATAGAAGGTTAAAATTCCAAACCATTGAGCGATGCGCAGTTCCTGCCCAAAGGAATGTAAAAAGCACACCCAGTAATCCGAAGAGAATCAGAAGTATTCTGTCAAACCAAAGATCTTTAACACCGCTCTTGAGATCCCTATACGATAAAAAAGCAGCTATCAGAAGTATTACCAGAGATACTTGCAACGGAGTTCCCCATATATTTTGATCAGAAAATTGTTTTCCCTCCAATAGAACTTTGGGTTGTTGAGCGAATGGTTGCTTAACTGAATCGGATAAAAGCGAAGAGTGCTGAAAAGCAGCCTGCAAATGTTCCGGCAGGTACATATATTCCCATGATGAAGCCACCCTATCTGCTGGCAGGCCCAGTAAAAGATTAATTCCAAGTTTTGCCCAGTGTGAATGAATTAAATTAGGCATTAAAAGTTGCCTAAAACTCTTCCCTTTTTCAAAAGAACTATAATCAAAAGTAATTTCACGTGGAATTGTTTTTACAAAGATATCCCTGATTCGTGTTGCACAATTGTCGCCAAAGAAATCATAAGGATAGTATCGATTCTCTGGTCTATAGTTAATTAATAACGAATCGAATAAGTGCTGCTTCTCATTCAAATTAATATTGAGTCTTTGTTCCCAAATCCAACGCCCTTCTTCAACGTAGCTCTGTTTAAACTCCCGATAGGGCGAAACAGATAGGATATATTTCAAACGTCCTCTCACAAAATTGGGATAAAAATTGGGATCGAAAAAATCAAAAGTTCCATAGTTAAAAACAATATCAAGGTTGCGCATCGGATCAGACACACGAATAGCACTATGTCCAAAAATCGAATAAAGTTCATTGCCTGGGGAGCAAGTTAAAAGGCTTATTCTAGAACTATCCGAGAGGTTAATCTCATATCTTTTCGCACTACCTTCCAGGGATAATAGAATACAAAATAGTGGCAAAATTATTCGCTGTAGTACTCTATCAATTTTCATAATGTTGCTTTTAATTTTCCAAAGATAGTTGTTTATTATTTTTCCAACATAATTACTTCAAACACTATAGGTGTGATCGTAAAACAGTAAAGATTTTATAAATTCGCAAATACAATAAAAAACCAATGATAATGGAAAAGCATAGCCCTTATATCGGCGGGAAATTCAAAACAACAGATCATACCTTTTTTGTAAGCAACCCTTTTAACAATGAGATTTTAGCAGAAGTATACCTTGCCGGTAAAGCAGAACTTGAAGAAGCAATAATATCAGCCCAAAAGATTCAAGATGAATTAAGATATCTTCCATCGTATAAAAAGTACTCTATTCTAATGGATATTGCACAAAAGATGAAAGATAAAAGAGATTTACTCGCAACAACACTTTGCCTTGAGGCAGCAAAACCCATAAAATATGCACTTAGTGAAGTTGATCGAGCTATTCAGACCTTCGTTATTGCTGCCGAGGAATGCAAGAGGCTGCCATCGGAGTATATTCAAATAGACTGGACTCCAGCGGGCGAAGGGAAAGAGGGCGTTGTAAAATACTTTCCTGTTGGGTTGGTTGCTGGTATATCACCTTTTAATTTCCCCTTAAATCTCACCGCTCATAAACTGGCTCCAGCAATTGCGTCAGGTTGTCCAATTATTTTAAAACCAGCACGCTCTACCCCTTTATCTGCATTACTACTTGCAAAAATTATTGATTCAACTGATCTACCCAAAGGGGCATTATCAATCCTTCCGATGGATCGAGAATCTGGCAATCAACTTGTTACCGACGAGCGTTTTGCATTACTAACCTTTACAGGTTCACCCCAAGTTGGTTGGGAAATGAAAAATCAGGCTGGTAAAAAACGGGTTGTCTTGGAACTTGGAGGCAATGCAGGTTTAATTGTTACTGAAACAACAAACTTAGATAAAGCAGTTCAAAAATGTGTGAATGGAGCGTTCTCATACTCAGGGCAAGTGTGTATACATACACAAAGAATATACATTCATCAATCCATATTTGATGGTTTTACAAAAAAATTTGTTGAGATAACCAGTCTTCTCAAAACAGGAGATCCATTGGATTCAAATACTGATGTTTCATCAATGATTGATGAGGAAAATGCAATTCGAGTTGAGGAATGGATAAGCGAGGCCGTTAAAGATGGAGCAAAACTTATTTATGGAGGAAAACGAAAAGATACTTTTGTGGAACCCACAATTATTACAAACACAAAGAGGGATATGAAGATTTGCGCCATGGAAGTATTTGGTCCTGTCGTAGTTATTGAATCGTATACTGATTTTCAAAATGCGATTGATGAGATAAACTACACTGAGTTTGGGCTACAAGCAGGTGTTTTTACAAATTTGCTTCATGAACAAAACCATGCCTTCAATGAACTTAAGGTTGGCGGAGTAATTATAAATGATGTGCCAACTTTTAGGGTGGATCATATGCCCTACGGAGGAATTAAAAACTCAGGATATGGACGCGAAGGTGTGAAATACGCAATTTATGATATGCTTGAGCCAAAATTGCTAGTTAGAAATTATATCTAATTTGCGCCCAATATCATAATTATTTTAATCGTTTATTATCTACGAATTACTGAAAAAAAGAGAGTAGCATCTTTTATGCTTTGGTTCAATTTGTATATTTGCACATTGTAAAATATATTGCTTTTTATAAGTCAAATGGCTTTTACACTTTTACTAAAAGGAATAATGATTGGCTTGTTGGTTTCGATTCCCCTCGGACCAATAGGGGTAATTTGCATTCAGCGTACAATTAACAAAGGCCGCTTAAGCGGTTTTTTTTCGGGAATTGGAGCAGCGTCAGCAGATACAATTTTTGCAGCCATTGCAGGTTTTAGCCTTACTTTTATCATCAATTTCATTGAAGAGAAACAAAGAATCCTAGAGGTTATTGGCGGCATAATAATTATTCTTTTAGGAATTAAAACCTTTTATACAAACCCTGTAAATCAACTAAAACGTCACAAAAAGAAAAAGAATAAACTGATTGAAGATTTTATATCTGTATTACTACTAACCGTTACCAATCCCTTTGCCATTTTTCTTTTTGTAGGGATGTTTGCTGCTCTCGGGCTGGCTTACAATGGCGAAAATATGGCACTTTCATTAATAACCATAGGGGGAGTCTTTCTTGGTGGCACTTTATGGTGGTTTACATTAAGTTCATTGGTTAACATGTTCCGAGATAAATTCCGTTTAAAACAGCTTTTATGGATAAATAAAATTGCAGGGGCAGTAATTTTCATTCTTGGGTTTTTAGCATTAGTGAATGTGGCAAGAATTCTTTTCTTTAAAAGCTAAATCTCATTTTTCCGCACCTAATAGTTAAACCCACTTGTCAGAAAACTTCGATAAATAATAATCTGTATTCATTTTTTTGCAAACTTTGAATAGTTGCGTATATTTAAATAGCTGTATTTTTCGTTTAGAGAATCTATTTATTCTAAGTATTTCTCAACAAATCAATACGGTACAATTACCCTTAAATTAATTCAAGATGAATTTAGCCCATAAACTGCTAAAAATTTCTTCTTTCAACCTAGAGGGAAAATGCGAAAAAGACACCTTTTTTAAGTTGATTCAATTTAACTTCTCAAGCCTTGTTATAATTGTTTTCTTTGTAATTCAGTCTTTTTTTGCAATTCTTTTCCTTGACAGTATTTTATTGATGCTAGTCTCAGTACTCACAGCCTTTATAATATCTATTAACTTAAATCTTGCTGTCAAAAGGAAGAATACTATTGGTCTTGATACATTTACCACGGTAATTAGCGGAATTGGACTACTTATTTCCGTTTTTTATTGCAACATGGGAGTAGTTGGATCTTTGCTATTTGGACTATTTCCTTTTTTAACCATTTCAATGCTTGGGTTTAATAAAGGGACTTATTTTTCAATTGCTTTCGGCATCCTATGTTTCCTCGTTTTTTTCATTCCATTGCAAATCAACACCTCATACAACCAACCTTTATCATACAAGTTGTACTTTACTATTTCTTACTTTGCGGCAATTATACTTGCAAATCTTTTTGAAGCGATTAAAGTTAAAACGATGCAAAACTCTGAAATGGAGGTTTTAAATGAAAAAAACGCAAATAAGCTAAATGAAGAATTTATAGCTAAACTATCTCACCAGATCCGTACCCCTTTAAACAATATCATGGTCATCTCAAACATCCTCTCTGGTTCTGAACTTGATGATAAACAAAGGGATATGATCGATACTATTCAAGCCTCAACTAATAATCTGGTAAATGTTTTAAATAGCATGGTTGAAATATCTAATATAGATATAAGAGAGAATAGTGACTTCAATATCAATTTCAACCTTCAAACAACTATTAACAATACACTAAACCTCTTCACATCACAAAGCTTCAATAATATATCCTTTAACTATAAAATTGATGAAAATTTACCCAAAAACTACTTTGGGGATCCAGTTAAAATCAAACAAGTTTTCCTTAATATTATTGAGAATATCATCAAGAACAAGAGTAGTAACAAAATACATCTTGATATTAAGATTGGGAAGAGTAAAGAAAGTCAGGAACTTATTGAACTATATTTTGAACTTAAGAGCAATAAACCAATAATACTCCCAGTCAATGAGAATCATAACCAATTCATTGTAAATGAAACAACTTACACATCAACAAGTTCCCAAATATACATTGAATTACTTGATTTAAATATTTCTCAAAAATTGATTGAGAGTAATGGCGGTAAACTAAGTATTTCGCTAACATCGGAAAGTGCTATTTTTAATTTTCCGTATAGTCTCAAAAAAAACATCGATGTTATTGATGAAAGACAGGTAGAGCCCAAGGAAGAAAGCATTGTAAAGGACAAACACCAAGCTCGGGCATCAATAGAACTTGAAAATGCCAGCGTATTGTTGGTTGAAGACAACCTCATAAACCAGAAAATTGTAATTCTTAGTCTGAAAAAATTGGTTAAGAATATAGAGATAGCGAATAACGGTAAAGAAGCACTTGATAAATTCGGCACAAGTAAATATGATATTATTCTAATGGACATTCAAATGCCAATCTTAAATGGCATTGTAGCTACAAAAAAAATTAGAGAAATTGAAGCAAGCACAAATTCGCATACGCCAATAATTGCTATTACTGCAAATGCTTTGCTTGGGGATAAAGAAGAATGTATTGAAGCTGGCATGGATGAGTATATCAGTAAACCTTTCCAAATTGAAGTGCTGATTCAAAAAATGAAAAGTCTACTTAAGTAATATTAACTAACTGATTAACAGGAGCAGAATTAAAACATGCAACTCAAATCAGGTTTAATGCCTATAATGAGAATATCATCGACTTGATCGTTTTTACCCTTCCACTCATTAATACTATCTTCAATGTACTGCCGCTGGGTCTCTAGTGGAAATTTATGAATATTCAAAAGAAGATGCCTAAAACGGCGAAACTTATATTTTTTATTTTCTAACCCACCAAATTGATCAGCATATCCATCGGTAAAGATATAAATCATATCCTCGGGTTGTATAGGAATATAATGACTACTAAATAGTTGTTTTTCTGACAGATTTCCCATGCCCACTGAGTACCTATCGCCTTTAATTTCAGTTATCTTACTATCTCTAATTAAATATAAATTACTAAAAGCACCTGCAAATTGGAGAATGTTATTTTCCTTATCGATGATGCAAAAAGAAACATCCATGCCATCTTTAACCAATGAACTATTCTCAGAGTAATCCTTACTGAACGTTTGAATTACACCAGTATTTAATCTATTAAGAATTTCTGCGGCATCGTTTACACCCTGATTATTAGTAATGTTTCGTAATAGTTCAATCCCTATTATAGACATAAACGCTCCAGGTACTCCATGTCCTGTACAATCGACAACGGCTACAAAAATTTTATTTTTTGTTTCGTTAACCCAGTAAAAATCTCCGCTAACAATATCTTTGGGCATATAAAATAGAAACGAATCGGGTAATAACTTTTTAAAATGTGCAACTGAAGGCATTATTGCTTCCTGAAGGCGTTTAGCATAGTTGATACTATCGGTTATACTTTTATTTTTTAAAATAAGTTCCTCTTTCTGTTTCTCCACTTTGGACATCGCATACTCTCTTTCCTTAAGAAATTGATTAGTTCTTCGAAAGTGCTTTGTTCTATTTCTCAAATAAAAAATAATGCCGATTAATGCTAGGAATCCATATAATCCATACGCAGCATTGCTTCTCCAAAATGGGATATTTACAATAATTTTAAGTGTTTTGCCTTCTTCATTCCAGGTCATATCACTATTTGAACCTTTTATAGTAAAAAAATATGTCCCTGCATTTAGATTTGAAAAGGTTGCTGAGTGTTTTGTCCCTAAATCAATCCACTGATCAGAAAGCCCTTTCATACAATAAGCATAATGATTTTTTTCAGAACGACTAAAGTCCAGAATAGAGAATTCAATTGTAAAGGCACTCGTTTCCTTTGATATTTCAATTTCGTCTAACCCCTCTACAGACAATGTTTTCCTATCTTTTCCACCTAAAATATCAAATGATGTTATTGCAATTTTTGGAATTTGTTTGTTTACCTTAATTGAGTCTGGAAAAAAAGTATTAAATCCTGATATACCTCCAAATAGCATTTCTCCAGATTTTGATTTATAACTTGATCCAACATTAAATTCTTGACTTTGAAGACCATCTGCCACATCGTAAGATTTAATTAAATCCGTTTCTGGGTTTAATACTGCTAAACCCCAGTTTGTACTCACCCAAATTCTTCCTTTTCTATCCTCTTCAATTGAATATATTATGTTGTTCGGTAATCCATCATCTTCGGTAAAAAGTTTGAAATTGTTGGTGTTTTGGTCAAATCTATGCAATCCGTTACTTGTACCCACCCAAATAAAACCCTTAGAATCTTCATGCAAACACATTACTTCATTGGAAATAAGTTGGCGCCCAGAGTAAATTGACTTTCTAACAAATCGGGATGCCTTTTGACTATTCGGATCAATCTTGTTTAACCCATTTAAAGTTCCAGCCCAAATATACCCTTTACTATCTACGATCACATCGTATACTTCACCAGACGTAATGGTTGTAGAATCCATTGGATTGTTGCAAAACCCTAGCAATGTATTATCTTTAATCTGATATAATCCTATTTTAGTTGCTATCCATAAACATCCATTCCTATCTTCGGCAAATGAATAAATTCTATTATTTCTGAATAAACCATAATTAATAATCCCTTTAAAAGCAAAATAATCAACAAACTCTTTCTTGTCAGGCAGATACACCTGTATACCATCACGTGTCCCAATTAATAATTCATTTTGTTGATTTATATAACTCGAATGAACAAAATCATTATATATATGCCTCTTCACGGAGGCGTATGAAAACAAGATTTTCTCTCCAGTATTAGGGTTAAACTTAAACAAACCAGCCCCCCAAGTTCCTACCCATATATTCCCAAAATTATCCTCGGAAATCGAAGCGATTATATTATTTGCGAACAATGGATTACCTAGAGAGTCCTTTGAAAAAAGTTTAAACTTCAGTGGCTTTCTATCCGATTTGATTAACCCCTGTAATGATCCAATCCAAAGAATCCCTGTTCTATCTACACAAATTGATTGAACAGAGGAGGCAATATGTTTCTCACCATTGGCATTAAAGTCATTGTAATTTATGAGAGTATGGGTTTTAGGATCAAAACTAGAAAATCCAACATCAGTCCCAATCCAAAGAATCCCTGCTTTATCTTCTTTTATTACATTAATTATTGAACTTTTAAGTTTGTTATTCTTATCCGATTTTGTAAAGAACCTTGCAAACTTATTTGTCCTGCGATTATAAAGGTTTAGTCCATTTTCGGTACCTATCCATAGATTATTATTTGAGTCTTCAAAAACATCCTTAATCTTATCGTTGCTTATTGTTTTTGTATCTGTCGGATCATTTGAATATCTCTTAAAAATTTTAAGTATCCTATCGAAAAAGCATAAACCATCTTTCGTCCCAACCCACAGAATACCTTGAGAGTCTTCAAAAATATCAAAATCGCCAGGATCTGTAGAGAAAGTAAAAAGGTCATTATAGTGAGGGTAACGTGTGAAATTATTTTCTTTGGAATTAAATTTATCTAGTGATGTAAGGGTTTTTATCCAAATAACACCCTCCTTATCCTCGTAAACTGTATATATTCTATTATCACTAAGGGTCAAGGGATCATTTATATTGCTATAATAGTTGAAAAATCTGCCTGATTTTCTTGATAGCACGCTCAATCCGAGGTTAGTACCTAACCATATATTTCCATTTCGATCTTCACAAATAGAATTAATGTAATTGTTTGATAAACTATTGGAATCAAGAGGATTGTTCCTGTAAGTTTTAAAAAAATAACCATCGTAGCGATTTAATCCATCCTGTGTGGCTATCCATAAAAAACCGTATGAATCTTGTATTACTCCAGTTATGACTGATTGTGTTAACCCATTATCAACATTATATAGATTAACACGAATAGCCGAACTACTTATTGGAATAGCTAAATTAATAGCAATAAGCAGGATGGTGATTGAGCTAAAAAAACGAGATAACCATTTCATAGGTCAGGCTAAAATATGAAAAATAATATACACTTTCCCTGATTCTATAAACATTTTATCATAATTGTAATTTCTATCTGCAAAACCAATTTTTCTACATTAAACAAAACTATAGAACTAAACTTTTATTACAGCACCGTCTCCTAGCTGAAGTTGTTGCAGTTTTAAAGAAGGAGAATTAAGAAAATTTCCTAATTCTAGACCTCCCCACTTATGGTTTATTTTTTCGATCGTATCTGAATCCATCATTACAACATTTGGCCAGTCCCGATTGGGTTTATCAGAAGGGTAAACTTTTCTTGTTCCATCAAATGCTACATGATTTATCTTTCCCTCTGAATCTCTAATAAAACAAGTATCCCTTTGTGGATCATAGTTACTTACTAAATACCAAATAACCAATGAAATATTGTTTAAATCGATTTCCTTATCAACAATAATTATTGCTTTAAGATTGTGTAGTGAGCTTAATCTAAACAATCTAGAAACTAGCTCCTTTGTATTAAAAACTTCTGATTTATTTATTGATATGATTAACGCAGATATATTATGTGATATTAGCGAAGAACTAAAAGAGGTTACGCCATCAGGTAGCGGTGCGAAATCCTCAGCAATACTTTCTTTATCAATTTCTGCTGTGTAACTATTCCTTTCCGTTTTCTTTGAAGTTGCATCAATAAATATTTTACTACCAAAGCACGGTTGTTCCGATGAATGATCAAGTACATCCAATGGACCCTTACTTAAAAATATATCATTTTGACAGTTAACTTGGCTTGAGAGTACCTGTCCGAGCTGCATAGCATTGTGAATATCGATATCGCCATCAACTGCAACTAATATTTTATTAAACATCATTTGCCCTGCTCCCCAAAGGGCATTCATTACTTTGTAGGCATGACCAGGGAAAGCGTGTTTTATCTTAACAACTGAGATATTGTGTGCAACACCTTCAAATGGAAGGCTCATATCTTCAAGTTCTGGAAGCATCGACATCCTTATTGGGGATAGGAATATTCGTTCGGTTGCTTTTGCAATATAGGCATCTTCCATTGGTGGTACTCCTACAATTGTGGCTGGATATACTGCTTTCCTTCGATGAGTAATACATGTAATATGAAATCGGGGATACCAATCAGCAAGTGAGTAAAATCCTGTATGATCACCAAACGGCCCTTCCCAAGCCAGTTCCTCGCTTGGATCAACATAACCCTCTATCACAAAATCAACATCTTCGGGTACTTCAAGATCAACAGTTATACACTTAACAAGTCGAACTTTCTTCTTTCGCAAAAAACCTGCAAAGATGTATTCATCCAAATTATCAGGTAATGGAGCTGTTGCTGAATAGGTGTATACCGGATCTCCACCAAGTGCAACAACAACAGGCATAAGTTTCCCTTGTGCCTTATACTCATTATAATGTCTCGCACCAACTTTATGACGATGCCAGTGCATCCCTGTTTCCTTTGGTCCAAAAACCTGCATCCTATACATCCCTATGTTTCTAATTCCGGTAACAGGATCCTTAGTATTAACCATCGGTAGCGTGATGAATTTACCACCATCATACGGCCAGCATTTTAGAATAGGTATTTTATTGATATCTGGGTCTAAATTGATTACCTCCTGACAAACTCCTTTTCCAGATATAACAGTAGGCATCCAATCAGACATCCTTTTTAGGCTTGGTAAAAGTTTAATCTTCTCCAGTAAAGATTCTCTTGGGCTTGACAACTCTTTGAACAATGATTCAATCCCCCTGCCAACATCATCTAAATCATCAACACCTAACGACAAAGATATTCTCCTTAAAGAGCCATAAAAATTAATAAGAACAGGAAAATCAGTCCCTGTATTCTCAAATAATAGTGCTTTCCCCCCATCAGGTTGTTTAGAAATGCGATCTGTAATTTCAGTGATCTCCAATTCAGGATTTACAAGCCCTTTTATTCGAATCAGTTCTCCATTTTGCTCAAGTACTTGGATGAATTCGTTCAAACTCTTATAAGCCATGCTATATAGATGGTTGATTGGTATATAAAGAATAAGGTTTCAGTTTGACTGAAACCTTATTCAAATATAAACAAAGATATCTATTTTTTAATGTACTTAAAATCTCTTCCTAAATACCTTGCAGATGATCCAAGCATTTCCTCAATCCTAATTAATTCATTGTATTTTGCAATCCTATCAGATCGAGAGGCTGAACCAGTTTTAATCAAACCTGTATTCAAAGCTACAGCCAGGTGTGCTATAGTAGTATCTTCTGTCTCACCGGATCTATGACTCATTATTGAAGTCATTGAATTGATGTCAGCTAAACGAACTGCGTTGATAGTTTCCGTAAGAGTGCCTATTTGGTTTACCTTAATCAGAATACTATTTCCAGCTTTCTCGTCAATTCCGCGTTGTAAACGTTTTACATTGGTAACAAATAAATCATCTCCAACGAGTTGAATTTTACTACCTAGCATTTTGGTAATCAGTTTCCAACCGTCCCAATCATCTTCTGCCATTCCATCCTCAATAGAAACGATAGGATATTTATCAGTCCAATTCTTCCAATAATCAACCATTTGCGCTGAGGTTAACTTATCACCAGTTGATTTATGAAGATGGTAAACCTTTTCCTCTGGTAGATAGTACTCAGATGAGGCAGGATCAAGTGCTAGGAAAATATCAATACCAGGTTTGTATCCTGCTTTCTCAATTGCCTGAAGAATTACTTGCACGGCCTCCTCATTCGACTTAAGGTTTGGAGCAAATCCTCCCTCATCACCTACGTTTGTTGAGTATCCTTGCTTTTTAAGAACTGACTTAAGATTGTGGAACACCTCTGCACCCATCCTAATAGCTTCGGTAAAATTCTCTGCACCAACTGGCATAATCATGAATTCCTGAAAATCGATACTGTTATCTGCATGAGAACCACCATTGATAATGTTCATCATAGGAATTGGAAGGGTACAAGCGTTAACCCCACCAACATAACGAAATAAAGGTTGTGAAGTTGATTGGGCAGCAGCATGCGCAACAGCTAATGAAACTCCAAGAATTGCATTTGCACCTAAATTGGCTTTATTCTCAGAACCATCAAGTTTAATTAGGGTTTCATCTATCAATTGTTGCTCATGAATATGCATACCAACAATTTCCTCAGAAATTACAGTATTTACATTCTCTACTGCCTTTAATACACCTCTACCAAGGTATCTTCCATTATCTCCATCACGAAGTTCAACAGCTTCATGAACACCTGTGGAAGCTCCACTAGGCACTGCTGCACGTCCAGAAAAACCACTTTCAGTAACTACATCAACTTCTACAGTTGGATTTCCTCTTGAATCGAGGATTTGGCGGGCATGTACACTAACTATTTGTCCCATAAAAAAGTATTTTAAATTTAAAAAATTTTGTATGTTTAATAAAAAGGGGATATGGTTATTAGCCTATCCCCTTTTTATTAAATATCATAATATTACTATTCAGACTTCTCTTCAGTTGATTCCTGATGAGATTCTTCAATTTTGGTTTCAGCTACAGTTTCAGCCTTTTTTGGCTTTGCACCACGACGTGTTTTCTTTGCTGCTGGTTTAGCAGATTCTTTCACATAAGTTGTGTTGTAATCAACTAGTTCAATAATGCACATCTCAGCACTATCACCAAAACGAGTACCAGTTTTAAGTATTCGGGTATAACCACCTGGACGGTCAGCAACTTTCACAGCCACATCACGAAATAATTCCGAAACCGCATACTTATCTTTTAAATAACTAAATACAGTACGACGTGAATGTGTTGTATCGTTCTTACCTTTTGTAATTAAAGGCTCTACATAAGTTCTTAATGCTTTTGCTTTAGCAACTGTAGTAGTAATTCTTTTTTTAAGAATCAACGAAGTTGCCATATTTGCTAGCATCGCCTTACGGTGAGAGTGAGTCCTACCTAAATGGTTAATCTTCTTATTGTGTCTCATCGCAATTAATCCTTGTCAAGTTTATATTTTGTAATATCCATACCGAAGGATAAATTCATTGCCTCCAGCAGATCTTCTAATTCAGTAAGAGATTTCTTACCGAAGTTTCTAAATTTAAGCAGGTCGTTCTTATTGAATGAGACCAACTGGCCTAATGTCTCAACATCAGCTGCTTTTAAACAATTAAGGGCACGAACAGATAAATCTAAGTCAACAAGTTTATTTTTCAGAAGCTGGCGCATATGCAATACCTCTTCATCAAATTCCTCATTTGAATATTTATCATCCGTATCAAGTGTTATTTTCTCATCTGAGAATAGCATAAAGTGGTAGATGAGAATTTTTGCAGCTTCTTTCAGAGCATCCTTTGGATGAATTGAACCATCCGTGAATATCTCCATAATAAGTTTCTCGTAGTCAGTCTTTTGTTCAACACGGTAGTTTTCAATCGAGTATCTTACATTCTTAATCGGAGTATGAATAGAATCAATTGGAACAATTCCAAATTCTCCATCTTCGGGTTTATTTTCCTCCGATGGAATGTACCCACGACCCTTATTAATAAAAAACTCAATTTCTAATTTGACATCAGGATCCATTCTGCAAATTACTAAATCAGGGTTTAGTACCTTGAATTTGCTAAGAAAATTTGATAAGTATCCTGCTTTTAACTCGCTTTGTCCCGAAATATTAACGGTAACCTTTTCGAAATCTTCACCATCAATAGTTCTTTTAAAACGAATCTGCTTTAAGTTGAGCACAATTTCGGTAACATCCTCCATAACACCGGGGATAGTTGTGAATTCGTGATCTACACCAGAAACCTTTATCCAGATTATGGCATATCCTTCAAGTGATGAAAGAAGGATTCTCCTCAAAGCATTGCCCACCGTGATACCATAGCCTGGCTCAAGAGGACGAAACTCAAATTTACCGTATTGTTCGGTAGATTCAAGCATAATAACCTTATCGGGTTTTTGGAATGCCAGTATAGCCATATGGTATAGGTATTTTTACTTAGAATAAAGTTCAACAATTAACTGCTCCTTAATGTTCTCTGGAATCTCCGATCTTTCAGGCACATTGATGTATTTTCCTGCAAAAGAATCCTTATCCCATTCTAACCATGAATATTTGGTATGACGGTTAGATGATGTAGCATCTTGGATTACTTCCAAGGATTTTGATCTTTCACGCACTGCAACAAGATCACCTTTTTTCAAAGTAAATGATGCTATGTTTACAACCTTGCCATTTACAGTGATATGCCTGTGGCTTACCAACTGGCGGGCTGCGGCTCTGGTTGGGGCAATCCCTAAACGATAAACTACGTTATCGAGTCTAGCCTCAAGAAGTTGTATTAAAATTTCACCTGTAATACCTTTACTTTGAGATGCTTTATGGAATAAGTTCTCGAATTGTTTTTCAAGAACACCATAAATAAATTTGGCTTTCTGCTTTTCTTGAAGCTGTACACCATATTCAGATAATTTCTTCCTTTTCTTGTTTACCCCGTGCATTCCAGGAGGGTAATTTTTCTTCTCGTAGTATTTGTCGGGTCCAAAAATGGGCTCACCAAACTTACGGGCTATTCTGGTTCTTGGTCCAATATATCTTGCCATTACTTAAAAAAGTTTATTGAGTACTTAATTAATAAACCGTTAAACCCTACGACGTTTGGGTGGACGGCATCCATTATGAGGAAGTGGAGTCACGTCAACAATTTCGGTAACTTCAATTCCTGTAGCGTTAATAGTACGCATTGCAGATTCACGACCAGCGCCGGGACCCTTCACAAAAACCTTAACTTTACGTAAGCCAAGATCGTAAGCTACCTTTGCGCAATCAGCTGCGGCAGTCTGAGCTGCGTAGGGAGTGTTCTTTTTGGAACCCCTAAAGCCCATCTTTCCAGATGACGACCAAGATATTACTTGTCCTGTACTATTTGTTAAGGATACAATGATATTGTTGAAGGAAGAGTGGATATGTGCTTGTCCTACTGGATCTACTTTTACTACTTTCTTCTTTACTGTTCCTGTCTTTTTTGCCATAGTTATTTCCTATTTAGTAGCTTTTTTCTTATTGGCAACGGTTTTCTTACGCCCCTTACGGGTACGAGCATTGTTCTTGGTACTCTGACCTCTGACGGGCAGGCCAAGGCGATGCCGAATTCCGCGATAACAACCAATATCCATCAACCTCTTGATGTTAAGCTGTACAGATGATCGGAGTTCACCCTCTACTTTATAGCCATCATTAAGGATTGATCGGATAGCGTTGATATTATCATCGTTCCAGTCTTTAACCTTAACGTCGTAACCCACTCCTGCTTGTTCTAGGATTTTGCGGGCACTACTACGGGCTATACCGTAGATGTAGGTTAGGGCAACCTCTCCCCTTTTGTTCTTTGGCAAGTCTACACCAACGATTCGTGCCATATTTTTACTTTAAAAAATTAGGGTACAAAGTTAATTAAATTTTTATCCTTGACGTTGTTTAAACTTCGGATTTTTTTTATTAATCACGTACAAACGTCCATTTCGCCTTACGATTTTACAATCAGCACTGCGTTTTTTTATTGATGCTCTTACTTTCATCGCAACAAAGTGTTTTCAAATGTTTATTTATACCTAAAAGTAATTCTGCCTTTAGTTAAATCATAGGGCGACATTTCAACTCTAACCTTATCACCTGGAAGAATCTTTATGTAATGCATTCTCATCTTCCCGGAAATATGAGCGGTAATAACGTGCCCGTTATCAAGTTCTACTCTAAACATTGCATTAGAGAGGGCTTCGATAATAGTTCCGTCTTTCTCAATTGCGGTTTGTTTTGACATATTGCCTCTTAAATTAACTGCTTTTTAATACTTCATCAATGTACTTAAAGGTAGATAACTGTTCTGCTTTATTTTTTCTAACAACAACAGCCAGTTCAAAATGTGCCGATGGTTTTCCATCAACAGTTTTAATAGTCCATCCATCTCGTTCCTGAAAAACCTGTTTTGATCCCATGTTAATCATTGGTTCAATACAAATTGTCATTCCGCTAATTAACTTAGATCCATTGCCTCTAACCCCATAATTTGGAACCTCAGGTTTCTCGTGCATATTACGACCTATGCCATGTCCTACTAATTCTCGAACTACAGAGTATCCATTACCTTCCGCATGTTGTTGAACTGCGCTGGATATATCCCCAACTCTAAGTCCATCTATAGCCTTATTGATGCCTAGTTCCAAACATTCACGGGTTACCTTAATCAGCCGCTGCACTTCGGGAGAGACTTCACCTATTACAAAGGTATAGGCTGAATCACCGTAAAAACCGTGCATATAGGTTCCGCAATCGATGGATACTATATCGCCATCCCTTAAAGCGTTATCCTTAGGGATACCGTGCACAACAGCACTATTCACTGAAGTACATAGAGTATTCGGGTAACCATTATAACCTAAAAATCCGGGCTTTGCCCCATTATCTCTTATAAATTCCTCTGCTCTTTTATCGAGTTCGAGGGTGGTTATCCCGGGATGAATTAATTTTGCTACTTCTGCTAAAGTTTTTGAAACAATTTCGTGATTTAACTTCAGTAGTTCAATCTCTTCCTCCGTTTTTGCCAATATCATTATTAAAAGAACTTAATCTGTCTAAACGCCTGTTCTACCCTTTATTCTGCCACTCTTCATAAGACCATCATAATGTCTCATGAGAAGGTGACTTTCGATTTGCTGCAATGTATCAAGCACAACCCCTACTAAAATTAGCAGTGAAGTTCCACCGAAGAATTGAGCAAATTGATTACTTACGCCAACCATATTTGCAAATGCAGGCAGTATAGCAATTATTGCTAAAAAGATTGAACCAGGTAATGTAATTCTTGACATAATAGTATCCAGATATTCCACAGTTCTTTTACCTGGTTTTACTCCAGGTATAAATCCGCCATTTTTCTTCATATCCTCAGCCATTTGGTTAGGATTGATTGTAATCGCAGTATAGAAATAGGTAAATGCGATAATCAAAATTGCATAGGTAAAGTTATACCAAAATCCATAAGGATTTGAAAAGGCAGAAGCAATACCCGAAGTAGTTTGAGTATCAAACTTGGTTAACAACATTGGTACAAACATTAATGCTTGAGCAAAAATGATTGGCATAACCCCTGCTGCATTTACTTTTAATGGAATATACTGTCTTACCCCACCATACTGTTTATTACCAACAATACGTTTTGCATACTGAACTGGTATTTTACGTGTTCCTTGAATTAAAAGAATGGAAAACATAAAGATAGCAAATAGCATTACCATCTCAACAAGAAACATTACCAAACCACCTCCAGCTACCTCTTCTATTCTAGAAGCAAACTCTGCAAATAGCGCAAATGGCAAACGAGCTATGATTCCAATCATGATAATCATTGATATACCGTTACCAATTCCTTTGTCAGTAATCTTCTCGCCAAGCCACATGATGAACATTGTGCCAGCAATAAGTATTATTGTTGAAGAAATAGTAAAAAATGCACCTCCTAAAGCAAATGCGGATTCAGGTAATTGGTAGTGTAGATTAGTCAAGTATGCTGGTGCTTGCAATACGAGAATAATTACAGTTAAATAACGAGTAATCTGATTCATCTTTCGACGACCACTCTCACCCTCTTTCTGTAATCTTTGGAAATAAGGTATTGCAATACCTAATAGTTGAACCACGATTGAGGCTGATATGTAAGGCATAATACCCAAAGCAAAGATTGATGCATTATGGAAAGCACCACCCGAAAACATGTCGAGCAGACCCATAATACCTTCACTAGTTTGCTTCTTTAAAGCACCAAGTTGTGCAGGATCTATACCAGGTAATACAATATAACTACCTAATCGATAAATTAATATTATTCCAAGTGTATACAGTATCCGCTGACGCAGATCCTCTATCTTGAAAATATTTTTTATGGTTTCAATAAAAGCTTTCATCAAACTATAGTTTTACAGCAGTACCTTGTTGTGCTTCAATTGCTTCAATTGCTTTTTTTGAAAAAGCATGTGCTTGAACATCGAGTTTTAATGAGAGAGTACCATTCCCAAGAATTTTGATATTATCATTCTTAGATGCAAATCCCGCATCAACTAAAGTCTGCACATTAATGGTTGCTAAGCCATTCTTTTCTGCCAATAGTTGTAAAACATCAATATTGATAGCTTTATACTCTTTACGAAATTTATTTTTAAACCCGAACTTGGGCAAGCGACGCTGTAATGGCATCTGACCACCTTCGAAACCAGCCTTTCTAGAATAACCAGATCTAGACTGAGCTCCTTTATGACCTCTTGTGGAAGTTCCACCGTGTCCAGAACCTTGTCCTCGTCCAATTCTTTTATCGTGGTGAGTAGAACCTTTTGCAGGTTTTAAATTATTCAAATTCATAGTTGAAATTGCATTATGTATGTTTATGCAAGCTATTATTCAACGCGTACAAGGTGCTTAACCTTTTCAATCATCCCGAGAATTTGAGGAGTTGCTTCGTGCTCAACGGTATGATTGATACGCCTTAGGCCAAGAGATTCGAGGTTTAAACGTTGGCGTTTAGAACTCCCAATTTTGCTCCTAATCTGTGTTATTTTTACTTTAGCCATAGTTTCTTAATCTAACCGTTAAAAACTTTATTTAAAGAAACTCCACGGTGTTCAGCTATGTTTTGGGCATCTCTAAGTTCTAGTAATGCCATCACAGTTGCTTTTACCAGGTTGTGAGGGTTTGATGAACCCTTAGATTTTGCTAGCACGTCGGTAACCCCAACGCTCTCTAGGACAGCACGCATAGCACCACCAGCTTTAACACCGGTTCCGTGAGATGCGGGCTTAATGAATACTCTAGCACCGCCATATTTAGCTAATTGCTCATGAGGAATTGTTCCCTTATAAACAGGAACCTTAACCAAGTTCTTTTTGGCATCTTCAATACCCTTTGATATAGCTGTTGTAACCTCGCTTGCTTTGCCAAGGCCATATCCAACAATACCATTCTCATTACCCACCACAACTATTGCGGAGAAACTGAAGGTACGTCCACCCTTGGTTACTTTGGTAACCCTCTGAATGCTAACCAACCTATCTTTTAGTTCAAGATCGCTGGATTTAACTCTTCTTATATTCGTATTTGCTGACATATCCACTAGATTTTTAGTCCGCCTTCTCTTGCTGCATCAGCCAAAGCCTTTACACGGCCATGGTAAAGATAACCGTTGCGGTCAAAAACCACATCAGTAATTCCTTTCTCTAATGCCACTTTAGCTGCAAGTTGCCCTACAAGACGAGCCTGTTCAATTTTAGTAATTTTGGTTTTCTCAGCGATCTCTTTAGCAGCAGACGAGGCGTGAGCCAAGGTTACTCCTTTTGAGTCGTCTATGAATTGTACATAGATCTGTGCATTGCTCCTGAAAACCGTTAAACGAGGCTTCCCGGTAGTACCGGAAATTTTCTTGCGTATTCTCCTTTTGATTCGGAGTCTTCTCTCTGATTTTGTCAAAGCCATTTTTAATCAGTTTTAACAGGTTATACACTAGCTGATTTACCAGCTTTTCTTCTAATAACTTCACCAACAAATTTAATCCCTTTACCTTTGTATGGTTCAGGTTTTCTAAGTGAGCGAATTTTAGCTGCTACCGATCCAATGAGTTGCTTATCAATGCTTCGTAGTGTTATAGTAGGATTTCCTCTACGCTCAGTTTTTGCTTCTACTTTTACTTCATCTGGAAGTAAAACATGAATATCGTGTGAAAAGCCAAGGCTTAGTTCAAGAACTTGCCCTTTAGCTTCGGCCTTATATCCAACACCTATTAACTCTTGCTGAATCTCCCATCCTTTTGAAACACCAATAACCATATTACTGATGAGTGAACGATAGAGACCATGCATGGCACGATGACGTTTTTGCTCTGTTGGTCTGGTGAGAACAACAGTATCTCCCTCCAAGTTAATTGAGATGTCAGGGTCAACTTTCTGGGATAGCTCCCCCAGAGGGCCTTTTACGCTTACCACATTATCAGCGCTAACTTTCACGCTTACACCCTGTGGTAGGTTTACAGGTTTTTTTCCGATCCTAGACATTGTTAATTATTAATTAAATTAGTAAATATAGCAAAGTACTTCACCACCAACTTTCTTCACACGTGCTTCCTTTTCAGTCATCACACCATGTGAAGTACTTATGATAGCTATTCCTAAGCCGTTAAGAACACGTGGTAGCTGATCTGCACTAACATAGCGTCTTAAACCAGGACTACTTACGCGCTCTATGTGCTTTATTGCACTCTTTTTTGACTCAGGGTTATATTTAAGCGCTATTTTAATCATTCCCTGCTTACTATCCTCTTCAAGTTTATAGTTTAGAATATACCCTTTTTCGAAAAGAATACGAGTAATATCTTTTAAAATACTTGAAGCAGGAATTTCTACCACACGGTGATTCGCCATAATAGCGTTTCTTACGCGGGTTAGATAATCTGCAATTGGGTCGGTAATCATGTTAATTATAGTTATAAGTTTTACCAACTAGCTTTTTTAATTCCAGGTATTAAACCATTAGAAGCCATTTCTCTAAAGGTTATCCTGCTTATTCCAAACTGACGCATATATCCGCGTGGCCTTCCGGTCAACATGCAACGATTGCGTAAACGAATTGGGTTTGAATTACGAGGTAGTTTTTGTAGACCAACATAATCTCCTTCTTCTTTAAGCCTTGCGCGCTTTTCAGCATATTTTGCGATGAGTTTTGCACGTTTAACCTCACGGGCTTTCATTGACTCTTTAGCCATACACTAGTTCTTTTTAGCGTTTTTAAAAGGTATTCCAAATTCACGGAGTAAGGCATAAGCCTCTTCATCAGATTTAGCAGAGGTAACAATAGTTATCTCCATACCAAGAATCTTATTAATTTTATCGATATCTATCTCTGGGAAGATAATTTGCTCCTGAATACCGAGGGTATAGTTTCCACGACCATCAAGTTTATCACTAATCCCTTTGAAATCGCGAATACGTGGAAGTGATACGTTAACAAGTCTCTCAAGAAACTCGAACATACGTTCACGACGAAGTGTAACCTTCAATCCAATAGGAACGTTTTTACGAAGTTTAAAGTTTGAAATATCCTTCCTTGAGTTTGTTTGAATCACTTTTTGACCTGTAATCTGAGTTAATTCATTCTGTGCATTTTCGATAATTTTCTTATCGGCAACAGCTTGTCCAACGCCTTGGTTGATTACAATCTTTTCCAAACGGGGTACCTGCATTACGCTTTTATAGCTGAATTCCTTCATCAATGCAGGAATAATCTCCTCGTTATATTTTTTGCTGAGGTTTGGTACGTATTCCATTACTTAATCTCCTCTCCTGATTTTTTAGAATAGCGAACTAGCTTACCATTCTCGTTTAACCGACGACCTATACGTGACGGTTTCCCAGATGTGGGATCAATTAACATTAGGTTCGAAATATGAACCGGAGCTTCCTTCTTAATAATTCCACCTTGGGGGTGCTTAGCATTAGGTTTTGTATGCTTAGATACCATGTTAACGCCTTCAACGATAGCACGGCTGTCTTTTACAATAACGCTGAGTACTCTTCCCTGTTGGCCTTTGGATTCTCCTGAGTTCACGAACACCAAATCCCCTTTTTTTATGTGTAACTTACTTGCCATCAGTGTAATAATTTACTTGTTATAATACCTCTGGTGCCAGGGATACAATTTTCATATAGCTATCGCGAAGTTCTCTAGCAACTGGGCCGAAAATACGCGTTCCGCGAATTTCACCCTGCGCATTAAGAAGAACGCAAGCATTATCATCAAAACGGATGTATGAACCGTCTGGACGTCGCATCTCTTTCTTTGTGCGAACTACTACGGCCTTGGTAACAGTACCCTTTTTAACTTCGCCGCCAGGCATAGCACTTTTTACAGTAACTACTATTTTATCACCAATGCGTGCATAACGTTTTGCTGTACCGCCAAGTACTCTGATGCAAAGTACTTCCTTTGCACCGCTGTTATCAGCAACTACTAAACGACTCTCTTGTTGTATCATGGCTACTTAGCTCTTTCAATGATTTCAACTAATCTCCAGCACTTTGTTTTGCTCAAAGGGCGGACTTCCATAATTCTAACAACATCACCAATATTTGAGGTATTAGCTTCGTCATGAGCATAGAATTTGGTAGTTCTGTTAACAAACTTACCGTAGATGGGATGTTTTACTTTTCGTTTTACAGCAACAACTATGGATTTTTCCATTTTATTGCTTACAACGATCCCTGTTCTTTCTTTACGTAAATTTCTTGTATTCTCTTCCATCTCTGTTAGCTTTTCTTGTTCTCTTTGAGATTACGTTCGCCAAGAATAGTTTTTAATCTTGCAATATTCTTGCGAGTATCAGTAATCTTCATAGGATTATCGAGGGGCGATATGCTGTGATTAAGCTTTAGCTTAAGTAGCTGTGCTTTCTCATTATCAATACGCTCCTCCAGCTCCTTGGTTGTTAGTTCTCTTATCTCTGCTGTTTTCATAGCTCGTTAGATAGCTGTTTCAGTATAATCGTTACGAACAACGAACTTAGTGGCTATTGGAAGTTTTTGCGCTGCTAGGCGTAATGCTTCCTTAGCTACCTCGAACGATACTCCTTCGGCTTCAATAATAATCCGACCTGGAGTTATAGGAGCAACAAATCCCTCAGGTGCACCCTTACCCTTACCCATACGTACTTCGGCTGGTTTCTTGGTAATAGGCTTATCTGGGAATATACGGATCCATATTTGACCTTCACGTTTCATATAACGGGTCACTGCCTGACGAGCAGCCTCAATCTGGCGACCGGTAATCCAACATGGCTCCATCGCTTTGATTCCGAAAGAACCGAATGCAAGTTGATTGCCACGTTGAGCATTGCCTTTCATACGGCCTTTTTGCTGCCTCCTGAACTTGGTTTTCTTTGGCTGTAACATTTCCTAAAAGTCCTTTTAGTTCTTAAAACTATTTCCTTTTCTTTCTAGGTCCGCGTTGTTGCTTTCCTTGATTAGTATTTTGATGTTGTTGAGTAGCAGGTGATGAGGCTCCTAAGTTTGGAGACAAATCACGTTTTCCGTATACTTCACCATTGCATATCCATACTTTAATACCAATTAATCCTACTTTGGTGTGAGCCTCAGCAAGAGCATAATCGATATCAGCACGAAAGGTGTGTAATGGAATTCTACCCTCTTTATAGGTTTCAGAGCGTGCCATTTCTGCACCTCCTAAACGACCTGAGATTTGAACTTTAATCCCTTCTGCTCCCATTCTAATAGTAGAAGCAATTGACATCTTAATGGCACGGCGGAATGATATACGACCTTCAATCTGGCGAGCGATATTGCTACCTACGATAACAGCATCTAGTTCAGGACGTTTCACTTCGTAAATGTTGATTTGCACTTCTTTTTTAGTGATCTTCTTAAGTTCTTCCTTAAGTTTATCAACTTCTTGACCACCTTTACCAATTATGATGCCTGGTCTAGCGGTATGTACTGTAACAGTTATCAGTTTTAACGTACGCTCAATTACAATCTTTGAAATACTGGCTTTTGCAAGTCTCGCGCTGAGGTATTCGCGAATTTTGCTGTCCTCAACGATCTTTTGAGCATAGTTGTTACCACCATACCAATTAGAATCCCATCCTTTGATGATTCCTAATCTGTTTGCTATTGGATTTACTTTATTTCCCATCTAGCTAGTTTTTTGTAGTATCGTTATTAACTGCACTGTCTAAAACAACGGTAACGTGATTTGAATGCTTACGAATTCTATGTGCACGTCCCTGTGGAGCTGTCCTAATACGTTTAAGCTGTTTTCCTTGATCAACAAATATTTCCTTTACATAAAGGTTTGCTTCTTCAAGACGAACGCCTTCATTTTTTGCTTGCCAATTGGCAACTGCTGAAAGAAGTAGTTTCTCAACCTTAATTGCTGCTTCCTTAGGAGTAAACTTCAGGATGTTAAGGGCATTATTAACTTCTTTACCACGTATCATATCTACAACCAAACGCATTTTGCGGGGAGAAGATGGGCAATTGCGAAGTATTGCAAAAGCTTTCTTCTTTTTCTCCTCCTTTATTTGGTTGGCCATTAATTGTTTTCTTGCACCCATTGCTAAGTTTCTTTAAAAATCAATTCACTTATTTCTTCTTATTACCTGCATGTCCACGGAAGGTACGAGTTGGAGCAAATTCGCCAAGCTTGTGCCCTACCATATTTTCGGTAACATATACTGGGATAAATTTATTCCCATTATGAACTGCTATGGTGTGTCCAACAAATTCAGGAGATATCATCGACCTTCTTGACCAAGTTTTAATAACTGTCTTCTTAGTTGTAGCGTTCATGTCAACAACACGCTTATCCAACTTATAGTCAATAAAAGGACCTTTTTTGAGTGATCGACTCATAACTTACTGTTTTATCTAATTACTTTTTCCTGCGTTCTATAATAAACTTGTTGGAGCTGTTCTTCGGAGAGCGTGTCTTATAGCCCTTTGCAGGGATACCCTTGCGTGAGCGTGGGTGACCTCCAGAAGCACGACCTTCGCCACCACCCATTGGGTGATCTACTGGGTTCATAGCAACCCCTCTAGTGCGAGGACGACGTCCTAACCATCTTGAGCGACCAGCTTTACCAGATTTCTCCAGTGCATGGTCAGAGTTAGAAACAGCTCCAATTGTAGCTTTGCACTCAGTAAGAATCATGCGAGTTTCACTGCTAGGCATCTTAATGATAGCATATTTACCTTCGCGGGCTAATAGCTGAGCATAAGATCCTGCACTTCGAGCCAACTGACCACCTTGACCAGGTCTTAACTCGATGTTGTGAATCAATGTACCCATCGGAATTTCCGATAGATGTAGCGTGTTGCCGATTTCGGGGGCAACCCCCTTACCTGACATAATAACTTGACCTACTTTTAGGCCATTAGGTGCTATTATATAACGTTTTTCACCATCTGAGTATTCAACCAAGGCGATACGTGCAGTTCTGTTTGGGTCGTACTCAATTGTTTTCACAACTGCTTCAACGCCATCACGTTCACGTAAAAAATCGATAAGCCTATATCTACGCTTATGACCGCCACCAACATAACGCATTGTCATGCGTCCTTGGTTGTTTCTACCACCAGTCCTCTTAATAGGACGAATTAATGATTTCTCAGGTGTCGAGGTGGTTATATCATCGAAAACACCTATAACTTTATGTCTCTGTCCTGGTGTAACAGGTTTTAGTTTCCTTACAGCCATTTCACTTAAATGTTGCTATAAAAATCAATCTTTTCACCTTCTTTTAACGTCACTATGGCTTTCTTGAAACTATTTGTTTTTCCGGATAGAAAACCGGATTTTGTATAGCGTGATTTCAATTTACCTGCGTAACGAATTGTATTTATCGAATTGACGGTTACACCGTATAACTCTTCAATGGCCTTTTTAATCTGTAACTTGTTAGCACTTTTCTCGACAATAAAACCATATTGGTTTAATTTCTCGCTTAAGCGTTCCATCTTCTCTGTTACTATTGGCCTTATCAAAATGTTCATCGCTCTTTAGTTTATGATACTTTAAACATCTTATGTAATACGTCAACCGAACTCTCTACCAGAACAAGTGTATTTGCATCAAGAACTTCGTATGTATTTAAAGATGATGCTAATACAACTTTTTGTCTCTGTAAATTTCTGGAGGACAAATATATATTTTTATTTGGTTCGCTTAGCACAAATAAAGACTTTTTGTCGCCAATATTAAGATTAGTGCAAATTGAGATAAATTCTTTGGTTTTAGGAGTATCAAAATTGAAGTCTTCTATAACCAAAATCTTATTATCTAAAATTTTGTGTGCTAATGCACTTTTACGCGCTAACTGCTTAACCTTTTTGTTGAGTTTCGATTCGTAATCACGTGGTCTTGGTCCAAATACTCTTCCACCACCACGGAATAAGGGAGATTTGATACTACCGGCACGTGCTGTACCAGTACCTTTTTGCCTCTTTAGTTTGCGAGTACTACCGGATATTTCGTTACGCTCTTTCGATTTGGATGTACCTTGACGTTGATTATTAAGATATTGTTTAACATCAAGGTAAATTGCGTGATCGTTTGGTTCAATGGCAAAAATGCTATCATTGAGTTCGATCTTTCTTCCGGTTTCCTTTCCAGCTATATTTAGTACTTTAACTTCCATTATTTCTCAATAATTAAATATGAACCTTTAGCACCTGGAATAGATCCCTTTACGAGGAGCAGATTGTTCTCAGGGATTACCTTTAATACACGTAGGTTGGTAATTTTAACTTTATCACCGCCTGTGCGTCCTGGTAATCTTTTTCCTGGGAATACACGAGAAGGGAAGGATGATGCACCCATTGATCCAGGAGCCCTTAAGCGGTTATGTTGTCCGTGGGTTTGTCCACCAACACCTCCGAAACCGTGACGTTTTACAACGCCCTGGAATCCTTTACCTTTAGTAATACCCGAAACATCAACCCATCGATCATCATTGAAGATATCAACTGTGATAACATCACCTAACTGGTGATCTTTATCCCAATCCCTAAATTCAATAACTTTACGTTTAGGTGTTGTGTTCGCTTTTTTGAAGTGACCCAGTAAGGGTCGTCCGGTGTGCTTCTCCTTCTTGTCATCGAAAGCGAGTTGAACAGCGATGTAGCCATCCTTCTCGTTTGTTTTGACCTGAGTAACTACGCAGGGACCAGCTTCAATCACAGTGCATGGTATGTTCTTACCCTCGGCACTGAATACGGAAGTCATTCCGATTTTACGTCCAATTAATCCTGCTGACATTTTTTAGTCAATTAATGATCAAACTCATACTTTAATTTCTACTTCGACTCCAGATGGAAGTTCGAGCTTCATTAGGGCATCGATAGTCTTCGGGGTGGAGCTGTAGATGTCGAGTAAACGTTTGAAAGAGCTGAGTTCAAATTGCTCTCTCGATTTTTTGTTAACGAACGTGGAGCGGTTTACAGTAAAAATCCGCTTGTGTGTAGGTAGCGGAATAGGACCACTCACCACAGCGCCTGTTGCTTTTACAGTCTTCACGATCTTCTCGGCAGACTTGTCAACCAGGTTGTGGTCATACGATTTTAGTTTAATTCTAATTTTCTGGCTCATTGCTATTACTGCTAAGTAATTTTTTATTCTTCTTCCTTAATTACTTTACCACTTGTGCTTTCAATAATCGTCTTTGAAATATTGGTAGGAACCTCAGCATAATGAGAAAACTCCATTGTTGATGTTGCTCTACCAGAAGTAAGAGTACGAAGTACTGTTACATATCCAAATTGTTCAGAAAGTGGCACTTTGGCTTTAATAACTCGGGCAACACCTTTAGATTCCATCCCTGTGATTTGTCCTCGGCGTTTATTGAAATCGCCAATTACATCACCCATGTACTCTTCTGGGGTTACCACTTCAACCGACATAATTGGTTCAAGTATAACTGGGCTTGCCTTAGGGCAAGTATGACGGAATGCTTGGCGAGCACAAATTTCGAATGACAGAGCATCGGAGTCTACAGCATGGAATGAACCATCTGTTACAATCACCTTCATGCTTGGCATCGAGTAACCAGCCAAAACACCATTCTTCATAGCCGAAGCAAATCCCTTTTCAATTGAAGGAATGAATTCCTTGGGGATATGTCCGCCCTTAACATCATTAACGAATTGCAAACCTGTAACACCCTCATCGGCTGGTCCAATTTCAAAGATGATATCAGCAAATTTACCTCTACCACCAGATTGTTTCTTGAACACTTCACGATGGTTTACAGATTTTGTGATACACTCTCTGTATGCAACCTGAGGAGCACCTTGGTTGATATCTACGCTAAATTCTCTTCTTAGTCGGTCTACAATGATCTCAAGGTGGAGTTCACCCATTCCTCTGATAATAGTTTGACCACTATCCTCATCGGTATGAACTCTGAAAGTTGGATCCTCTTCGGAAAGTTTGTTCAAAGCCAACCCCAGTTTATCCATATCTTTTTGAGTTTTTGGCTCTATTGCCAAACCGATAACTGGCTCGGGAAAAGTCATTGATTCCAGTGCAATAGGATGCTTCTCGTCGCAAACAGTATCGCCTGTACGTAGGTCTTTGAAACCTACTGCAGCACAAATATCTCCAGCTTCGCAGAATTCTATTGGATTCTGTTTATTCGCATGCATTTGGTAAAGACGGCTGATACGATCCTTCTTACCACTGCGAACGTTATAAACATAACTTCCACTATCCAATTTTCCTGAGTAAACACGAATAAATGCTAAACGACCAACATAAGGGTCGGTAGCAATTTTGAATGCAAGACCACAAAATGGCTCGTTAGCATCTGGCTTACGTGTTTCTTCTTTTTCACTATCAGGATTAATCCCCGTAACGGCACCTTTATCAAGTGGGCTAGGGAGGAATGCAATAACTGAGTCAAGAAGAATTTGAATCCCTTTATTTTTGAAAGCAGCACCACAAAGTACAGGAATAACTGTCATACTAATAGTGGCGGTGCGAATAGTCTGAGTAATCTCATCTTTTGTGATTGATTCAGGGTCATCGAAGAAACGCTCGAGTAGATCATCATTGAAACCTGCAACGGCCTCGATTAATTTTCCACGCCATTCAGCGGCTTCTTCTTTCATTTCGGAAGGAATCTCTTCGTATCTGAAATCTAACGTATTTGTTTTTGGATCTTCAAACCAAATAATGGCTTTGTTTGCAATTAAGTCAATAACGCCTCTAAAAGTTTCCTCAGCACCAATTGGTAATTGGATAGGAACGGCGTTTGCACCTAATTTTTCTTTGATTTGCGTAACAACCGATAGAAAATCAGCTCCTGTACGATCCATCTTATTGATGAATGCAATTTTAGGAACACCATATTTATCGGCTTGACGCCAAACGGTCTCGCTTTGTGGTTCAACTCCACCAACTGCGCAGAAAGTTGCAACGGTTCCATCAAGAACACGAAGCGAACGCTCAACCTCAACAGTGAAATCTACGTGACCAGGGGTGTCAATTATGTTTACTTGGTATTGCTGATTGTTATACTTCCAAAAAGTAGTAGTTGCAGCAGATGTAATTGTAATACCTCTCTCCTGCTCCTGAACCATCCAGTCCATGGTAGCAGCTCCATCGTGAACCTCTCCAATTTTATGTGTTTTACCCGTATAATATAGAATACGCTCGGTAGTTGTTGTTTTACCAGCGTCAATGTGGGCCATGATTCCTATATTACGAGTAAACCTTAAATCTCTGCTCATCCTTATCTCTTTCTATCTAATATTCCTTCTCTCAACCACTAAAATCTGAAATGAGCAAAAGCTTTATTGGCTTCGGCCATCTTATGCATATCCTCTTTCTTCTTGAATGCAGCACCTTCCTCGTTGAAAGCAGCCATGATTTCGGCAGCAAGCTTATCGCTCATGCCTCTACCAGTACGCTTACGTGAGTAAAGAATCATGTTTTTCATGGAAAGAGAGATCTTACGATCGGGGCGAACCTCCATTGGAACCTGAAAGGTTGCACCACCAACGCGGCGGCTCTTAACTTCTACCTGAGGGGTAATGTTTTCAAGAGCTTTTTTCCAGATCTCAAGAGGAGTCTTCTCAGAGTCCTTCATCTTATTAGAAACAATTTCTAACGCATCGTAAAAGATGTTAAACGATACGCTTTTCTTACCGTTTACCATTAAGTTATTCACAAAACGGGTTACCAAAGTATCGTGAAACTTTGGATCGGGGAGAATGATTCGTTTTTTTGGTTTAGCTTTTCTCATCGCTGTAAATCTTCAAGAGGTTAACTTATTTTTTCTTAGGTCTCTTAGTACCGTACTTCGAACGACGTTGGTTACGACCTTCTACGCCAGAAGCATCGAGGGTACCTCGAATTAAGTGGTAACGAACACCAGGTAAATCTTTTACCCTGCCACCACGAATAAGCACTATAGAGTGCTCTTGAAGATTGTGACCTTCTCCAGGAATGTAAGCGTTCACCTCCTTACCGTTGGTGAGCCTAACCCTGGCAACCTTTCTCATAGCCGAATTCGGTTTTTTAGGAGTAGTGGTGTACACACGTACACATACCCCGCGTCTTTGTGGACAAGCATCAAGCGCAGGCGCTTTACTCTTGTCGATCAGCTTAGACCTTCCTTTTCTTACTAGCTGCTGAATTGTAGGCATATAAACACTAAATATTTAATTAAAAAAATGTTACAAAATGGGCTGCAAAGGTATTCGATTTTTTTGAAATACCACAATTTCTAACCCTTTTTTTATTGCCAATTAATGAATTAGATCGGCATTTGTTAAGCGGTCGCAAAAGTAGAGCTTTTTAGCTAATATGCAAGTTTGTTTAAAAATATGTTGTAAAAGATAATAAATGACATATATAAAATAGATTTTTCATGAGTAGATAAAAGTTATATATTTCTAATTATCTGATAATTAAAATTTTTTTAATGATTTACAATGGATATAAGTAATATTTTCAAAATCAAGTATCTAAAAATTAGGCGTGTTGACTTCTAAATTTAAGTTAGTTTTCGCAAAACGCTGTTTATTTCAAAATTTTACTATTTTTGGGGGATTTAAAAATAAGGTAGATTAATTTGACATATACAGTAATTATACCTTAATATATATGTATACATCATAAGCATAAAAATAATTGTTTCAACAAATAACAACTTTAATACTCTGTAAGGATGAAAACGTATCTTACTAATCAAATCAAAAATGTAGCCCTGCTTGGAAATACCGGCTCAGGTAAAACACTTCTAGCTGAGTCGATGATGTTTGAAGGTAAAGTTATTGAACGTAAAGGGACTATTGAAGGGAAGAGTACAGTTTCGGACTACTCTGAAATTGAGCAACAGAACCAACGTTCTATTTTTTCGACTATCCTTTATACCGAATTCCTTGATCATAAACTAAATATAATTGACACTCCAGGTTCCGATGACTTTGTTGGTGCAGTTATTTCAGCTATGCGCCCAACAGATACAGTGGTTATGGTAGTAAATTCACAGTATGGTGTTGAGGTTGGAACTGAAATCTTCAACCGCCATGCAGAACATATGCATAAACCAATGGTTATAGCTGTCAACCAGCTTGATCAGGATAAGGCAAATTTTGATTCAACAGTAGAATCGCTTAAACAGAGTTTGGGTAAAAAAGTAGTTTTGGTTCAATACCCTATCAATCCAGGAACTGAGTTCAACGCATTTGTAGATGTGTTGGTAATGAAACTATATAAGTTTAAAGGAGATACAGGTATTCGCGAAGATCTACCTATTCCAGCAGAGGAAATGGATAGAGCAACAGAATTGCATAATGCACTTGTTGAGGCTGCTGCTGAGAATGATGAATCCTTAATGGAGAAGTTCTTTGATCAAGGAACTTTATCAGAAGAGGAAATGCGCAAAGGATTAGCAGCAGGTTTAAATAATCGTAATCTATTCCCAGTATTTTGTACCTCTGGTAAAAGGAATATCGGTACAAAGAGGTTAATGGACTTCATTATTAATGTTGCTCCAAACCCATCAGAAAGTCCAATGCCAAAGAATGAAGATAACAAGGAAATAAAATGTGATGCAAGTGCACCAACATCACTTTACTTTTTCAAAACATCTGTTGAGCCACATATTGGAGAGATTAACTATTTCAGAGTAATGTCTGGAAAAGTTACCGAAGGTATGGATCTCATTAACAGCAATAATGATTCAAAGGAAAGAATCGCACAGCTTTTTGTTGTGGCAGGAAAGAACCGAACCAAAGTAACTGAAATGGTTGCTGGTGACATTGGAGCCACAGTTAAACTAAAAAACACCAAAACTAATCACACCCTTGCAGTTTCTGCTCTTGGCGGTATTAAGTTTGAATCCATGACATTCCCTAATTCAAAATTCCGTACAGCTATAAAGGCTAAAAGCGAATCGGATACTGAGAAAATGGGAGAATTACTTAACCGTGCACATCAGGAAGATCCAACTATTATCGTTGAACATTCAAAAGAATTGCGTCAAATAATTCTTTCAGGACAAGGTGAACACCACCTTAATATCTTGAAATGGCACTTGACCAACCTTCATAAAATTGAGGTTGAGTTTTTTGCTCCGCGTATTCCTTACCGTGAAACGATAACTAAGATTGCCACTGCCGATTATCGCCACAAAAAGCAATCAGGTGGTGCTGGTCAATTCGGAGAGGTTCACATGGTTATTGAACCCCACGTAGAGGGTGCTCCTGCTCCTAAACAGTATAAGATTGGGGGGAAAGAGGTAAATATCAGCGTTAGAGGAACTGATGAAATTAATCTTGACTGGGGTGGAAAACTTATTTTCTACAACTGTATTGTTGGTGGTGCTATTGATGCACGTTTCCTACCTGCAATACTAAAAGGTATTATGGAGAAGATAGAGCAAGGTCCATTAACAGGTTCTTATGCCCGTGATATCCGTGTTGCAGTTTACGATGGTAAGATGCACCCAGTTGATTCAAATGAAATTTCATTTAGACTAGCTGGCCGTAATGCTTTTAAGACTGCGTTTAAAGAGGCTGGTCCAAAAATTATGGAGCCCGTTTATGAGGTTGAAGTTCTTGTTCCTGCTGATAGAATGGGTGATGTTATGAGTGACCTACAAAACCGCCGTGCAATTATTATGGGTATGGGAAGCGAGAAGGGTTTTGAGATTATCAATGCACGTGTACCACTTGCTGAGATGAATAAGTACTCTACTTCCTTATCATCATTAACTAGCGGTCGTGCAACATATAACATGAAATTTGCTGCATACGAACAAGTTCCATCCGATGTTCAGGAGAAACTGCTTAAGGCTTACGAAGCAGAACAGGAAGAGGAATAGAGTATACCCTAAACCAAATCAATATATTTTACAAGAAGAGAGGGCGCCGAGAGGTGCCCTTTGTTTTTTTATACATGCTGAATAATAACTCTACTACATTAGTATTGTTTTAATCTTAAAACTACATATTTTTGCAATTCAAATAACACTAAAATCAGAATGAAATCAGCAGAAATACACACCACCAAAGGTGTAATGAAGTTAAACTTCTACGAGGAGGATGCACCAAAAACAGTTGCAAACTTCGTTAAATTAGCCAAAGAAGGTTATTATGATGGGTTAGCATTCCACAGGGTGATACCAAACTTTGTTATTCAGGGAGGGTGTCCTTTTTCAAAGGATATGAGCAACCCACGCGTTGGGACTGGTGGCCCAGGATATAAAATCGACTGCGAACTAACCGGAGGAAATCAGTACCACGATCGTGGTGTGCTATCAATGGCACATGCAGGGAGAAATACTGGAGGATCACAGTTTTTCGTTTGTCATGGTCGTCAAAACACCCAACATTTAGACAGGCAACATACCTGTTTCGGTAAGGTTTATGAAGGACTCGATGTTATCGATGCCATTGTTGCTGGTGATAAAATTGAGAAAATTATTATCAACGAGGAATAAATAATTGCATTTTCAAATTAACGAGACGGGCTTTTACCCGTCTCAATTTATTTACAGTCAGTTCGATGTAAAATGTCATGCTGAGCGAAGCGAAGTATCTATAAAACAGATGCTTCACTCCGTTCAGCATGACACAGCAACAATCTGTTGCTATGTTAAAATCAAGATGTTATACTTAGACCGAATTCACGTTATTTCGTAGACTATGAATCGTAAAATATTCAATTTCTTAGTTATCTGTGTAACTATACTACTTGTGAACCTGCTTACAACGTTTGTTACTGATTATTTCATGACCTATAAAAACCATACAAACTATCTTAAGTTTACTGCAATTGGTATGGTGGCAATAGTTTTGGTATTATACCCAGCATTTGAGTATATTAATAGATTAGTAGAAAGATTTACAACTAGTTTTCTTAAAAAGGGAAAGAATTTTTTTGGACGTACACTTGGTGTATACATTGCTTTTTGCATTATAATATTTATACTTTATTGCATATATGCTCGAATTTGGTTTCATTTAAATGTTATTGAAATCATTTTCAATAGAATAGTAGGATAATTTAATTATCATTGAAACATCTCTAAAACTATCCTTTTTCATTTTCCAAAAAGCAACCTTATATACAAGTTTTTCATCTTTAGTAAAAAAACAAGATGATGAGAAAAACAGTTTATTTTCTAGTTTTATTTTTCGTTATATGCTTTGGAACAACAAATTGCATTAAAACGGATAATAATTATTTGGATGTATCAAGTTTTGACAAACTAAGGCTTGACACCATTGTTTTCACCCATTCAATGAAGGGTTGGGAACTTTACAGCTGGCAGGTTGGCTCGAATTGGAAATACTCGTTAATGGTAGGAACTAACTCACTAAAGACCTATTCGAGTATTATCAATAATCATATAAGCGTCACAGGAGAGGATTCTATAAAGGTATTATTGAGTAGACTACCAAACGAAGAAGAGGTTTTTTGGATAGGTAAGAAATGGATAGCAGATATTATGCAAATAAATTTTGGTGAAATACAATTACCTCCAAGATATGTTCAAATTGATATTAAAGAGTTCTGTGATAATCATAATTTAAAGTTGACTATCATAGAATAGCATTATCATTTACCCCTTAGCAGGTATAGAAAGCCTTTATATTTGCCTCCCCTGAACACTTTTTTATCCCAACCAACTGCTTCTATAATATAGTAGTAAACCCCATCGGGGGCATCGGCTTTATTCCCATTTATCTGACCATTCCATCCCTCCCATGTTTTTGGGTTTCCTGAATATTTGTAAACAAGCGTTCCTCCTTTACTGAAAATAAAAATATTAAACGTTTTTATTGAGCTTATATTTACAACTGGTTCTTTGAGTTTAAAAAAATCATTTACACCATCGCCATTCGGTGAAAAAACGTTTGGAATAGCATCCGATTTTATTGTAGACGTATCAACCTGAGCAAATAAAGTCATTGTATCCCTACAACCAGTACTAACTTTTACTGCAATATGCTCAATAGGATATTTCCCGGGTATCATCTTTTCGGGAGTTGGGTAAGCATCAATTCGTTCAGTAAACAATAAACTATCGCGCCAAACAATGCTATCGCCACCGTGTTTAAAGAGTTTTTCATCGTTTAAAATACGCCAGTAAATTGAATCGGAATTTATCGATTTGCTTTCCAACTTCATTTTTAAAGGTGCTTCTCCCTCTGGTTCTGTGCCACCATCCTTCCAAGCTCCATCAACTTCAGTGAAAACTGAAAAATCTGCCTTAGGTGCTTTTCCAATTAGAATAGATGTTTCATAAGTAAGAATCCTTCCAAAGGGATTTGAAATCCGAATATCATACTTAGAATCGTAAAGTGGTGCAGTATTCTGTATCAACAAAAATAAGGTTGACGAGGAAGTAAAGGTTACTAGAGAATTACTTGCATGCCAAATAATGTTTTTGAAGTAATCAGTCCCCAACTTATTAATCTCGGGATGAACGGGTGTTTTAGATAAATCCCAATAGGTGAAATAATCGTAAGCAATAGCGTATTTGCTCGGTTGTAATTTTGTATCCAAAGATAGAAATGTACAATTATTGTCTATTTCGATATTGCTAATAATCACATCATCAATCATTACCCAACATGTATATACCTCGGTGACATTATCGGAGATTCTAGTAATCGATACCCTATAACCACCCCTGCTAAGGTTTGTAAGATTGGATTCCGTAACACCATTTTCAGTGGCAAATTGCACGAATGGATTAACCACATTGGGGTTAGCCTCATCAAATTTATACCATATAAAGTTTGAATTTGCGCCATTTGAGAATTTCGCTTTTAATGATCCTTTTTTAGGAGATGCAATAGATGAAAAGAAAACGTATACAGAATCCTGTTTTGCATTATTCGCAAGGTATTGTGTTAAACCCGCCCAATCTCTTACTGGCGAGTTAAGTTGAGCAGTAGAAATATTTGAAATGATTAGCAAAAATGCTAGTATTTGTATGCTAAATAGGGTTTTATTTTTTTTCATTCCTGTAAATCAAATAAGACACAATATTAACAAATAAATGTGAATTAGAAGTTGTTGGATGAACGTTGCTTGTTTATTGTAATCAGCAAAAAATATCATTCGTCATTACATAATCTCAATTCCTCTTTTAACTCCTAGCAATTGTAATAAACACTATTAAACCTCGATTATTGTAGGCAGCTAAAATAATGTTAACAACAAATTATCTCATTGTTTGCTATAACGAATAGCTGCTTGTACATTTGTTGGCTTATAAAAATAACGAAAGGGTATATATAGTGCAATTCCTTGATGAATTAAGTGATGTGCAGCGAGAGGCGGTTATGACTACCGAAGGGCCGAGCCTTATTATTGCCGGAGCGGGATCTGGGAAGACTAGAGTTCTCACATTTAGAATTGCAAATTTACTCACACAGGGTGCTCCTCCGTGGTCAATCCTTGCATTGACCTTTACCAATAAGGCAGCCAGAGAGATGAAGGAACGCATTGCCAAGATTGTTGGCGAAAGCACTGCTTCTCAGCTTTGGATGGGAACTTTTCACTCAATGTTTCTAAAGATATTGAAGTATGAGGCAGATAAATTGGGCTATTCAAAAACCTTCTCAATTTACGATACAACCGATTCGAAAAATCTTGTTAGCTCAATAATAAAGGAGTTAAATCTTGATACTCAGATTTATAAAAACGGAGAGGTTTTTAGTAGGATTTCATCAGCTAAGAATAACCTAATTACTCCACAAGCATACGCTTCGAACACCAATCTAGTTGCTTTTGATAGACAAAATCGCAAACCCGAAATTGCCCGAATTTATGCACTTTATGCACAACGATGCTTCAAGGCATCGGCTATGGACTTTGACGATTTACTGCTTAACACGAATATACTTTTTCGAGATTTTCCAGATGTATTGGCAAAGTATCAACAAAAATTTAAGTTTATTCTTGTTGATGAGTATCAAGATACCAACTACTCACAATATTTAATTGTAAAGAAACTAGCTTCGCAGCATAATAATGTTTGCGTTGTTGGTGATGATGCTCAAAGTATTTACTCATTTAGAGGTGCTAAAATTGAAAATATCCTTAATTTTAGAAACGACTACCCTAGCTACAAGTTTTTTAAGCTAGAGGAAAATTATCGATCCACACAGAATATTGTAAATGCTGCAAACAGTATAATTTCAAAAAATAGTCGGCAGATTAAAAAGGTATCCTTTTCCTCAAAAGAGGAAGGCGATAAGATTAAAGTTTTAAAAGCCTTTACCGATCAAGAGGAGGGTTATATAGTTGCCTCGGAGATATTGAATATTCAATATCGCGAGCATGCTCCTAGCAAGGACTTTGCTATTCTATATCGCACCAATGCTCAATCGAGAATATTTGAGGAGGCATTGCGGAAACGCAATATTCCCTATAGGGTTTATGGAAGTTTATCATTTTACCAACGAAAGGAAGTAAAGGATATCCTAGCTTATTACCGCTTATCAATAAACCCCAGCGATGATGAGGCTTTAAAAAGGATTATCAACTACCCCACCCGGGGTATAGGCAATACAACAATGGAGCATATTGCCGAGGTGGCCAATGCTAAAAATCAAAGTATCTGGGTAACGTTAGAGCAGATTGATAGTGATAATGCTGGTCTCAAGTCTGGGGCAATAAAAAAATTGAAAGATTTTATTGGCATGATGCGCCAATTCCAAAGTTCCGTTTTTAATGTAGATGCATATGAATCTGCATATGCAATTGCAATGGGAACCGGAACAATTCGTGATTTGAAGGAGGATAAATCATTTGAAGGAATTGCTCGTTTTCAGAATATAGAGGAACTATTGAACAGTATCAAAGAGTTTACTGAGAGCCAGAAGAAGGAAGGGGTGACTGATATAATTACTCTTGCTGATTACATGGAAAATGTATCACTTCTCACCGATGCTGATACTCAAAAGCCCGAGGATAGAGATAAAGTAACCGTTATGACTATCCACTCGGCAAAGGGTCTTGAATTTAATTACGTATTTCTAACAGGGGTTGAAGAGGATCTATTCCCATCCAAAATGACTGTTTCAACTCCCGATGAACTTGAAGAAGAGCGAAGATTATTTTATGTAGCTATTACACGTGCCGCAAAAAAAGCAACCATTTCATACGCCCAAACACGCTATAAATGGGGTAATTTGACGCATTGCGTACCAAGCCGTTTTATCAGTGAGATTGATCCTGAATGGGTTGATATGCCAGGAGATATTAATGCTCCTGCGGAAACGTCTAATTCAATGACATCTGCTAAAAATCCTCGTTTTGGGTCTAACCAAAAATCAGGGTTAAATATTACACCTATTCCACAAAGCGAGAAAAGAGATCAGAATAGCGGAGGGCTATACCGAAATCCTTCTATCAACAAAAGAGACGATGATGCAGGTGATACTTGCGATCCTTCGAGCATTGTAACCGGGGTACAGGTATCTCATGAGAGATTTGGTAATGGTAAAGTTATTAATGTTGAAGGTGAAGGTCAGAATCGTAAAGCAACGGTTTTCTTTCAATCTGCAGGTCAAAAGCAACTGCTTCTGAAATTTGCACGGCTGAAAATTATTGGATAATCTGCGTGTCTAAATTTTACAAAAGACCTGTTTTTATGATGTGGATTTTCAATATTTTTAGTAAAAGTAAATGGTTAATATATTTTGCCCAATAATCTGAGAATAGTTGAGTTTGGGTAATAAAACTATTCAGCAAAATAAGGTTTTAGACCATGTGCTTTTTTGATTTGACAACCTGCGTGGTAAAACCTTACAGGTTTTTTTTCTGAATTAAACTTTCAACCGAATTTATAGATTCTTCAATTTCATTCACATTAAACGGTTTGCAATAATACTTATGGATAATTTTAGTGTTTAATATTTCTTCTATCTCGGGTGAGATATCAAAACCAGTTAAAATATAAAAAATAACTTGAGGAAATTCTGTTTTTGCTTTTTTAGCAAACTCAACGCCATCCATACCAGGCATTTTCATATCGCTTATAACAATATCGATCTCAGGATGTGCCCGAAGTAGTTCTAATCCTTCAATGCCTGACAAACAAGTTATTACGTTATATTTTTTTTGAAAGTTTATTCTAAACAGTAATAAATTTGTTTGCTCATCGTCTACGTAAAGGATTGTTTTCTTTTCATCCATAATTATATGGTTTTAAGTTGGTAATTTTATAATAACATTCGTACCTTTTTTGACTTCTGATTGAATCTCAACAGATCCATTAAATTCTTTTATTATCTCATAACTAATCGATAGTCCAAGACCAGTGCCTTTACCCGACTCTTTGGTAGTGAAAAAAGGATCGAATATTCTACTTAAATTCTCCTTGGGTATACCCAGCCCTGAGTCAGATATTGTAAGCATTAACTCATTTTCAAGCAAAGTGGTAGTGATAGTGATAGAACCCTTATCATCAATTGCTTGAATGGCATTAGAGAGTATATTCAATACAGCTTGATGTAATCTCCCCTCGTTTGCAACAACTGTAAATGAATCATTGGTAAACTGCTTTATTATATCTATCCTATTCTTTGTTTGAATACTAAGCATAACCAAACAATTATCAATAATTGAGTGGATATCACAATTTTCAGAAGTTGATTCAGTTTGTCGGCTAAATCTATTCAAACTTTTTACTATATCTGCCGCTCTAATAACACCAATATTAACAGCATTAATAAGTGGGTTAACATTTTCAAGGTGATCGCTTAAATTATCAACAAAATAGTTATTAATAGCTTGAATACCCCCATTAATGAAGTTCAATGGATTGTTAATTTCATGTGCAACTCCTGCCGCAAGAACCCCCAGTGAAGCCATCTTTTCAGCATGGACGAGCTGTTTTTGTGCGCTTTGCAAATTACTTAGAGCAGCTTCTAGTTCTAGTCGTTGAGCGTTTAACTCTTCGTTGGCTTCAATTAGTACTTCATTAGTAACCTTAAGTTCTTCGGTTCGCTCATCTACAAGTAGTTCTAAATGATCTTGATGTTTCAGAAGTTCTTTTTCAATATTTTTCTTTTCGGTAATATCGCGGAGGATCGATTGTAAGAGAATTTGATCGTTCAGCGTTATTTTTGATATGATTCCACTAAACCAATGATTATCACCAGAAATATCGATCATACGATAATCGATTATCCCAGTATAAATATTATCGCTTGACATCAGATGTTGGACAGTCTCTTTAACCATGTAAATATCCTCATGGTGAATATATGCAGCAATGTTTGAATTAGAAAAATCGTTTGGATTAATTCCAGTAATTTTCTCGAGTTGTTCATTTGCAAAAACGATATTCCCATTTTGATCTGAAATCATTATGATATCAGGAAAATCATCGATAATTGTTCTGTATCGTTCTTCGCTTTCTTTCAATGCTTTTTCGGCTTTTTTGCGCTCAGATATATCACGAACTATAGCGTGCAGTAAATACTCCCCTTTTATCATAATTCTATTAAGACTTACTTCAGCATAAAACTCAGTGCCATTATATTTTTTGTGAAGCCACTCAAAAAACTGAGAATTACCATTTAAAGCAGCATTTATCTTCTCCAAAGTTTTTTCCTTAGACAATCTACCATCAGGTTGAAATTCTGGCGAAAACTCAACAGGAGAGTGACCAATTATCTTATCACTTCCACATCCAAAAATCTGACTTGTTGTTGAATTACAATCCAGAAATTTAAATTTATTCATAATAAACATGGCATCACTTGAGGCTTCAAATAGCGATTTGAATTTGAATTCACTTTCCCTTAAAGCTTTTTCAGCATTTTTCCTTTCGGTAATATCAATAATTATTCCTCTGAAACCAACCAGCTTTTGATTCTCCAAAATTCTACTTGTATAGGTTTGGATTGGAAATGTTTTTTTATTCTTTTTAACGGCAGTATATATATATCCTTTATTAGTTTCACCATCCATCAATCGTTTCATATTCTCAGAAGCGAGTTCTTGTTCTTCTTGAATAATGGCTGAAAAAATATTTATGCCCTTACGAAAATCCTCCTTACTGTAACCAAAAATCTCAAAACCTGATTTGTTAACATAGGTAAGTCTCCCACTTAAATCAGCTTCGAATACGGTTTGAGGCAATAAATCTGTCATCTCTCTAAATTTATTTTCACTTTTTTCCAATTCATTTTCTACATACTTGCGTTCATTGGTGTCTGATATCGCTCGATCAATAGATTTTTTATTAATTTTAAAAGTACTATACCCTGCAATCCCTGTAAAAATCATAGCAAAAGATGTATCTACTAAAAAATCAACAGCAGATGCATTAGAAATAGAAAATTGTTGTTTAAAGATTTTAACAAAAATGAAAAGCACAATAATATTTACTAAAATATAGACCAAGATTGTTTTCTGATATTTTATTATAAATAATGGCATCATGGAAAGAATTGCCACAATAATAACAACGGTATCTAAGCGAGCAATAACTTCGCTCTTATCTACCCACATTACAAACCAAACACTCGAGAGAGATGAAATAAGGAGCAGATGCGCTGCAAAACCATAAAGACCTCGCATTAAAAGAAAAAGAGCAATAATGAAAATAATCGCCATTGAAAATTCCGAAAGAATTATTGGCAGGTATAATTTACCATAATCAGAACTTATAGTTTGTATATAACCGGTTGAGAATATAATCAGTGTTAAACCGATAATAACTGAAATACTAAAATAATAAATTAAACACACCCTCTGCTGCAATGCAAAATCTGAATCTTCATATCTACTTAATACCTTAGGAAGTTTTCCTCTTTTCTTATTTTTCGACTTATAACCAATATGAATTCCAATATCCATAAATATTTTTCTAGTACTTTTTTTATTATCCTTAAAATCTGTAAATTAATTCATTTGAAGGTTATTTCACTTGCAATAAAATTGAGATGAATCTTTAAAAAAAATGATATATCTCATTCTATTTGAAACGCTGTTTTTAATTTCTCCTCCACAATGTGATGCTTTTTGTTTAAAATTAGTCCAAAAGAAATTTGCTAACAAATTCTTTAGCTGCTCAATAGACAATTGAATCCTAAGTGAGGTCAAAGGTTTAATTAATATATTTTATACCTTATTTCCTGAAAATCCTTTACTTGTTATGCCTTTCCAATTAATTTTTGGGTATTGTCAGAAAAAGTCTACTTTTGATTCCGATATTACAGACTATCTGTAAGGCAGATACTATCAAACATTATAGATATTCGTTTAAAACTCAACAAAAAGACATTGGAAATATTTGAGATTATTGCCACCACACTTTTCGGTTTAGAAGAGATACTTGCACAAGAACTTCGCGAACTTGGTGCGGCTGATATTGAAGTATTGAGCCGTGCAGTAAGGTATAAAGGAGATCGGGAGATGCTTTACAAAAGCAACCTGCTCCTACGAACCGCTGTAAAAGTTTTAAAACCGATTGGTACATTTTATGCAGCAAACGAACAGCAACTGTACGATAAAATTAAAAAAATAAATTGGGACGAATATTTTAGTTATAATAAAACATTTGCAATTGACGGAAGCACACATAGCGAAATATTCACCCATTCCAAGTTTATTGCCCTAAAATCAAAGGATGCAATTGCCGATCAGTTTAGGGAGAAATACAGCATTAGACCCTCCGTTGATACTGAAAATCCCGATCTACGTATCAATGTGCATATTAATGACAAAACGGTTATTGTTTCTTTAGATAGTTCGGGATCCTCGTTGGGTAAACGTAACTATAGGCTTGCTCAAACAGAGGCTCCAATAAACGAAGTGCTCGCTGCCGGAATAATTTTATTATCTGGATGGGATAAAACCTGTGATTTTATAGATCCTATGTGTGGATCAGGCACATTTCCCATTGAAGCAGCTTTACTTGCTAATAATATTCCATCTGGCAGAAACCGAAAATTTGGTTTTGAAACATGGGGTGATTTTGATTTAAATTTATGGAATGATGTTAAAGCCAAGGCCGATTCTAATATTATTTCATCTAACGTAAAAATTTTTGCAAACGATATTGATAATAAAGCATTGGACATTGCTTTTGCAAATGCTAAAAGAGCAGGCGTAAGCAATCTCATTACTTTTGATACTATTGATTTTTTTCATACATCTCATGATACTGGAAAGGGGCTTGTTGTTATGAATCCCCCATACGGTGAGCGGTTGCAAATAAATGAAATCACTAATTTTTATCAAGATATCGGATCAAGACTTAAGCACTTCTATCAGGGTTGCGATGCATGGATTATAAGTGCCAACTACGAAGCCCTAAAAAATTTCGGGCTAAGAACTTCTAAGAAAATAAAATTGTATAATGGTCCACTCGAATGCCGATTACAAAAATATGAGCTATATCAGGGGAGCAAGAAGGTTAGTAAGATTGGGAATGAACCAACTCATTAAGAGGATTGTATCAAAATAACTAAAACTAGGTCTAAAGATTCCGATGAATATAGAGTTTGTTCAAACAATATAAAATGCGGGATATAAAACAATTCACATTATTAATCATCTTTTCAATAACCATTTTGTTTTTATCATACAATCAGCTAGTTTTGTAGCAGAAGAGAAACGATTGACTTATTGCTATAGTAAAGTTGATAAATTACCACCTTTCAGAAAATTAAAAAGTACTTATCCTTACCTTAAAAAGTAATCGTTTTCTTATATTTGATAGCAAACAGAAATCTATAAAATGGATTACAACACAAGCAGAAAAAAGCTTAACCTCCCCGAGTACGGCAGAAACATCCATCAAATGGTTGATCATTTATCTACCGTTGAGGACAGAGATGAACGTAACCGATTAGCAAGAGTGCTTATTGGTATAATGGGCAATATGAACCCACATCTTCGGGATGTTAACGATTTCAAGCATAAACTTTGGGATCACCTATTCATCATGTCTGACTTTAAGATTGATATAGACTCCCCATACCCTATTCCAAACCTTGAAACCTATCAGGAAAAACCAAAAACTGTTCCCTACCCCACACAGCCAATTACTTTTAAACACTACGGACGTTCTATTGAGCTGATGATACAGAAAGCAATTGAAATGGAAGAAGGACAGCAAAAGGAAGCCCTTACGCAACTTATTGCAAACCACATGAAAAAGGCTTACCTGATGTGGAATAAAGATTCCGTTTCGGACGATGATGTAATAAAGGATCTAGCAAGACTATCAGGAGGAAAATTGACTTTAGCAGTTGGTACAAGGTTGAGTGATAGTCGCGAAGTCTTCAAAAATAAGCGTAAATTCGTTCCACGAAAAAAATAACTTACTTAAGCAGCTATGGCCACATTTGAGGTATATGGCGGAAAGCCGCTCAAGGGTGAACTACACCCTCAGGGTGCTAAAAACGAGGCATTACAAATTATTTGTGCCACGCTTTTAACTCCCGAAAAGGTTACAATTCGAAATATTCCCAGCATCAGAGATGTGGTTAAACTCATCGAACTGTTAGAGTGCATGGGTGTTGAAATTAAGTTTACCGAGCCTTCTGTCTGTACATTTCAAGCCAAAAACGTTAACGTTGAATACCTCACCACTGATGACTTCAAAACCAAGGCAGCCAGCCTTAGAGGTTCTATAATGGTTGTTGGGCCGTTACTTGCCCGCTATGGTATAGCGTACATTCCAAAACCAGGAGGTGATAGAATTGGTCGCCGTAGACTCGATACCCATTTCATCGGATTCGAAAAATTAGGCGCATCGTTTAACTTCGATACGAAGGAAAGTTTCTTTAAGGTTGAGGGAAAAAATCTCAAGGGTGCATATATGCTACTTGACGAGGCTTCTGTTACTGGAACGGCTAATATTCTTATGGCAGCAGTGCTAACCCCTGGTAAAACAACCATTTTTAATGCAGCCTGTGAGCCTTACGTACAGCAACTTAGCAAAATGCTTCTTCGCATGGGTGCTAAGATTTCAGGTATAGGCTCAAATCTTTTGGTGGTTGATGGCGTTGAAAATCTAGGAGGATGTGAACACACAATCCTTCCCGATATGATTGAAATTGGTTCGTTTATAGGTCTTGCGGCTATGACCCATAGCGATATCACCATAAAAAACGTTTCGTACGAAGATTTAGGAATTATCCCCGATTCTTTTAGCCGACTTGGAATCAAAATGGAGAGAATTGGCGATGATATTCATATTCCCGAGCAGAGTAATTATGAGATTGATACCTTTATAGATGGTTCGATTCTAACAATTGCTGACGCTACTTGGCCTGGTCTCACACCCGACCTTCTTAGCGTTTTTCTTGTTGTTGCTACACAGGCCAAAGGCTCAGTTCTAATTCATCAAAAGATGTTCGAGAGTCGATTATTCTTCGTTGATAAGCTAATTGACATGGGCGCACAGATTATCCTCTGCGACCCTCACCGTGCAACGGTGATTGGACATAATCACCAATTGCAACTTCGCCCTACAACAATGACATCTCCTGATATTCGTGCAGGGGTTGCCCTTCTTATTGCAGCACTTTCTGCCGATGGAAAAAGCACCATCCATAACATCGAGCAGATTGATCGTGGCTACGAGAATATCGATAAACGGTTGAATGCTATTGGGGCAGATATTAGAAGAATTGGATAGTTTTAATTTGTTAGTTTGATACTAACCGCACATTATTCGTTCGTATCCCACAATCTTTTTTTTCTACTACTTGCCTCTTTTCAGGCATTTTTAAACCTTTTTTGGGAAAGGCACTCTAACCTCAAACTATAACCAAACCACAAAGCATGAAATCTCTTTTCATAACTCTTGCAGTTTTTTTACTACTAATAATCACCTCAATTACTTCTGCTCAAGAAGATCCTGTGGTTCAAAAAATCATTGAGATAGGAAAAACCGATAACCAAACAATGAAACATCTCGATATACTTTGTAATCGATTTGGAGGAAGGTTAATTGGATCCGATGCTTATGAAAATGCGGCAGAATGGGCTGCAAGTAAATTTAAGGAATGGGGAATGCAAGTGGAGATGGATGAGGCTGGAACTCTTCCTGTTGGTTTTAACCGTGGCCCTTGGTTCGGAAGAATGTTGAGCGATAATGGCATGATTCTTCATTTCGCCACACCATCATATACATCAGGTACAAAGGGTGTTCAAAAGGGTCATGTGCTGATTGAGCCAAAATCCCAAGGTGAATTCAACCACATGAAAGGGAGACTTAAAGGAGCATGGGTACTAATATCTGGCACAAGTACTGGTTGGCCAATTGATATATCAAAGGAAGCAGATATTGAACGCGCTAAAATAATTGCAGAAAACGCAATAATTGAAAAGAAAAATGATTCAATCAATGCCTTAAATAGGAAGGCTCGTGAAACAGATGGTAAAAAGATTGATCCACTACCCTTTAAAGAAGAACCTGCATTATTTTACAAACAAATGATTGATGCTGGTATTCTAGGAATAATCCAATCCGCAAAAATTCCAATCATAGCATTATACGATCGGAAGAATATCGATAGTATGACATTCGAAAAACTGCCACAAGTACCCGATATCAAACTCGATGAGCATCAATTTCAGATAATTGAACAGATGGCTAAAGAGCGTCAACGCTTTGATTTAGAGTTTGATATTCGCAATCATTTTAAAATGGGACCCATCAAATATCACAATGTTATTGGAATTATTCCTGGCACTGAATTCCCTGATGAGTACGTGATAATGGGCGGTCACCTTGATGCTTATGATGTTGGTACAGGTGGTGTTGACGATGGTTCTGGTTCTACACCAGCAATGGAAGCCGCTCGCTTAATTATGAAGGCCGGCGGTAAACCAAAACGTACCATTCTGGTTTGCTTATGGGCTGGTGAGGAGTTTGGGCTTTTAGGTTCTACAAGTTGGGTGATAAGAAATCAGGATAAACTTCCCAAAATATCTAACATGTTTAATCGTGATGGAGGACCAACTGTTGCCAATAGTTTGAGCGTGTCTGATGCCATGTGGTCTGATATCGAAAAAATTTGCCAACCCTTGAATAACATCAATCCCAATTTCCCCTTCACCCTTAAGAAAAAAAATCCAAAAGAGCGTCCCAAAAAAGCGACAGGTACGGATAGTAGTCCATTTGCAGTTGTAGGAGTTCCTACAATGACATTTAATACCGAAGATACTAAAGGGTACAACTTCAGTTATGGAGAAATATGGCATACTGAAAGAGATCTTTACAATATGAGTATCCCAGAATATCAAGAACATACTGCTATTGTTACTGCTGTTGTTGTTTACGGAGTAGCCAACCTCGATCATCTTTTATCCCGAGAAGGGTATTATCTTCCTGACACCAAAAAAGAGGAGAAAAAAGAGGTAAAGAAAAAGAAATAACTATAACAAATACTTCGCATAAAAACCCACCGTTGCAACGATGGGTTTTTTATTACCTTTGTGCCAAATTGTCGGAATAAATTCCATGGCAGAGTATTTGTTTGGTGAAAACGACTGAAAAAATATTACATATATGACAAGGAAGAAACACAAGAAAGAGGAAGTTACAGATGAGCAGATATTAGACCCAACAGCGGGTGATACCGCTACATTTTCTGACAAAAATGTAGTGAATGATGAAAAAAAAGACGAGGAAAATAAGACCGAGGAAAAAATTGAGGTAAATCCTGTTGAGCAAATTCAGGCTCAACTTGATGAAATGAAGGATAAATACATTCGCCTTTCAGCAGAATTTGATAACTATCGTAAACGTTCACTTCGCGAGAAGATGGACTTAACTAAGTATGCCTCTGAAGATATACTACAATCAATCCTTCCACTTTATGATGATTTTGAACGTGCAATGAAAAGTTGGGATGAAAGCACTGATATTGATGCAGTAAAACAAGGATTACACCTGATTTATAATAAGTTTTATGATTTTCTGAAAACAAAAGGAATTTCTGAAATCGAAGCAATAGGTAAAGAGTTAAACACAGATATTCATGAAGCCATAACCAAAATTCCTGCTCAGGACGATGCGATGAAGGGTAAAATTGTTGATGTTGTTCAAAAAGGATATATGCTCAACGATAAGGTGATTCGTTTTTCGAAAGTAGTTATTGGGGAATAGGCTTAGCAAAAACTAATTATGGCGAAAAGAGATTATTACGAGATACTTGGTCTACAACGTGATGCATCGAAAGATGAGATAAAAAAGGCCTATCGCAAGATGGCTATTAAATATCATCCCGATAAGAATCCTGGTGACAAAAGTTCCGAAGATCATTTTAAAGAAGCAGCTGAAGCTTATGAGGTTCTTAACGATGATAACAAACGAGCACGTTATGACCAGTTCGGACATGCTGGCATGAATGGAGGTGGCGGGTTCTCTGGTGGTGGAATGAATATTGAAGATATCTTTTCCCAATTTGGTGATATTTTTGGCGGTCACTTTGGTGGATTTGGTGGATTTGGTGGTGGACGAAGTTCGCAACGTGTAAACAAGGGATCCGATTTACGTGTAAAAGTTAAACTCAACCTACAAGAAGTTGCAAATGGAGTTGAGAAAAAGATAAAGGTTAACAAATATGTAACTTGTAAGACATGCTCTGGATCAGGTGCTGCAGGCGGTTCATCGCACAACACTTGCTCAACATGTAGAGGTTCTGGTTATGTTACCCGAATTGCAAATACAATGCTTGGGCAGATGCAAACAAACAGTACCTGTCCTACCTGCAACGGAGAAGGAAAAACCATTACTCATAAATGTACTAGTTGTAGCGGTGAAGGTGTTGTTCGCGACGACGAGGTAATTTCAATCAAGATTCCAGCAGGTGTGGCAGAGGGTATGCAAATGAGCGTATCTGGTCGAGGGAATGCTGCTCGCAGAGGTGGCGTTAATGGCGATCTTCTTGTTCAGATTGAAGAGGAGAAAGATCCTGAACTAATCCGCGATGGAAACGATTTAATATATAATTTGTACCTGAGTTTTCCTGATGCAACACTGGGAGTTCCAATTGAAATTCCAACTGTTGATGGGAAAGTAAAAATTAAGATTGATCCAGGAACACAACCCGGAAAAGTATTACGACTCAGAGGGAAAGGTATTCCAGATGTAAATGGGTATGGCAGAGGCGATTTACTTGTCACAATTAATGTATGGGTACCCAAGAGCCTTACAAAAGAAGAAAAGGCAATGATTGAAAAAATGTCAAAGTCGCAAAATTTTGAGCCAAATCCCGATAGTAGCGAGAGAAATTTCTTTGAGAAAATGAGAGGATTCTTCGAGTAATTAATTAAACCAGTATTTTAACATATAGCAATCTATCCCTGAAAAATTTTCAGGGATTTTTTTATTTTTTTTAAATTGCTGTGCAACAAATTGACTTGATAGCACTTTATATAATTTGTAAAATAAAAATCTTGTTTTTTGTAGCTTTTTACTCATAACAGGTACTAAATACTAAATTTGAATTGCAGTTTATAATCAATTAATAATATCATTATGAATCTTCTAACCGCAGAGCACGTCGAGAAGCGATTCTCTAACCATCTTGCACTCGATGATGTGAGCATTTACGTTCCCGAGAAAAGTATCTATGGACTTCTTGGTCCAAACGGTGCAGGGAAAACAACACTAATCAGAATTATCAATCAAATTACTGGTCCCGATAAAGGTGAAGTAACCTTTGCAGGTCGGAAAATGGTTGCCGACGACATCTATCAAATTGGATACCTACCAGAGGAGCGTGGATTATACAAAAAAATGAAAGTTGGTGAGCAGGCCTTGTATCTGGCTCAACTTAAAGGACTAAGCAAAACTGATGCTATAAAACGCTTAAAATATTGGTTTGAAAAGTTCGAAATACAGACTTGGTGGGATAAAAAGGTTGAAGAACTATCTAAGGGGATGGCACAAAAAGTGCAGTTCATTGTTACTGTTATCCACGAACCTCGACTACTCATTTTCGATGAGCCCTTCAGCGGTTTCGATCCAATCAATGCAAATATTCTAAAAGAAGAGATCCTTAAACTAAAAGAAAAAGGAGCAACAATCATATTTTCAACCCACAACATGGGTTCAGTGGAAGAACTTTGCGACCATATCACTCTTATCAACAAATCAAAGAATATACTGAACGGCCCTATAAATGAGGTTCGTCAAAAGTATGGAAACAATGTTTTTGAATTAACTTTTAAAGGAGATGTTCAGAAACTACGGAGTAGTCTTGATTCAAATTATACTCTACTAAGCGATAGTGAGGATGCTGGACTTAAAAAAGCTCAGATTAAGATAAATAATTACTCTTCCGACAATCGTTTGTTAAGTATGGTTATTCCTGCTGTTGAAGTAACTGGATTCAACCAACTTATCCCAAGCATGAACGATATATTCATTAAGGTAGTTGAAAGTTACAATCAGGCTAACGGAGTAACTGCCAATTAGTTTAACCATATAAAAAATTAGAAATGAATAAAATACTACTGATTATCGAAAGGGAATTTATGTCGAGGGTTCGTAAGAAATCCTTCATCATAATGACATTATTGGGACCAATACTTTTTGGATCATTAATGGTTGGCCCGATGCTACTCGCCATGTATGGGAGAGATGATTCTAAGAAAACCATCGTTGTCCTAGATGAGTCACGCTATTTCACCAATACATTAGCCGAAAAAGGGAACGTAACATATAATTATATTCCTAGCACAAACCTCGATTCTATTAAGAATGTCTATAAAAAAGCGGGGTTTTATGGTGTACTATACATTGGCAAAGTCGAAAACTTCACTCCTGCCAGTATTCGATTTTTCTCACAGGAACAACCTAGCATCGACCTACTCTCAAACTTAGAATCTTCAATATCAAAAGAATTAGAAAAAAGGAAATTGGCAAAATATAATATTCCAAATTTTGAGGAGATTCTAAAAGACATTAAAACCGATGTAAGTGTTAGAACCATACAGTGGAAGGAGGATGGTTCGGAGAAAGAAGGTAGTACTCACATGGCAATGGCAGTTGCCTACATTTGTGGTTTTGCTATATATATGTTCATTTTCATATTTGGTGCTCAAGTGATGAGAGGTGTTATTGAGGAAAAAACCAGCCGAATTGTTGAGGTGGTAATATCCTCTGTTAAACCCTTCCAACTGATGATGGGAAAAATCTTAGGTATTGCAGCTGTGGCTTTAACTCAACTAATTATTTGGGTCGTTCTTACTAGTGGAATTGTTATGGTTGCACAATCAGTTCTTTTGGACGAAAAGGCACAAAAGGCCGTTCAGAACTACTCCCAGATTCAAAACGCATCCCAATTCGGAAATCAAATGGGTGGCACTGATATAGTTAAATTAGATGGAAACCAGCAGAAGATGGTAGATATTATGGTGGCCATAAAAAATATCAATCTATTTTTAATAATTGGGGCATTTATATTCTTCTTCCTTTTCGGATACTTACTCTATTCTGCAATGTTTGCCGCTATTGGAGCCGCTGTTGATAACGAGACAGAAACTCAGCAATTCATGCTCCCGGTTACAATCCCGCTCATTTTTGCGATTATTATAATGATGCAAACCTTTCAAAACCCTAATGGAGCTTTATCGCTCTGGTGCTCATACATTCCATTTACCTCGCCAATTATTATGATGGCAAGAGTTCCTTTTGGTGTTTCGGGTTGGGAAATTCTGATTTCAGGAATTATTTTAGTTGCTTCTTTTATAGGAATGACTTGGTTATCATCAAAAATTTACCGTGTAGGTATTTTGATGTACGGTAAAAAAACATCATGGAAAGAGATGTTGAAATGGATTAGATATAAGAGTTAGAAAGTTTAGAGTTATATTTAGAACCACAATAGACGCATTGGATCACAATAGAGATTTATTTATGTGAACTACTGTGCCTATTGTGGTTTATTTTTTAACCATCACATTCAAAACATGATTAACAAAATTGCAATATCCGTTGAAGAGCTTTGCAAGCACGATTCATCGGGTCACGATTGGTGGCATATACATAGGGTTTGGAACCTAGCAAAGCTAATAGGTAAAAAGGAAGATGTGGATTTACATCTAGTAGAACTTGCTGCCCTACTTCACGATTTGGACGACTGGAAACTTAGCGATAAGAACCAAGAAGATTTACCCAATGCACGTAGATTACTTGCCGAAAACAGCGTTTCTAAAGATATAATAGAAAAAGTGGTTTTAATTATAAACGAGGTGTCGTTTAAGGGCGCCGGTGTAGAAACCAATCCAACCTCAACGGAAGCAATGGTTGTTCAGGATGCCGATAGGCTCGATGCAATTGGTGCAATTGGCATTGCAAGAACGTTTGCGTATGGGGGCTTTAAAAATCAACCTTTACACATACCCGATCTTAAACCTACCCTCCATAAAAATTTTGAAGATTATAAAAGCACCAGAACCTCTACAATCAACCATTTCTACGAAAAACTTCTTCTACTAAAAGATAGGTTAAACACAAATACAGCCAAAGAACTAGCTATTCAACGCCATCGGTTTATGGAGCAATTCCTTGAACAGTTCTATACGGAATGGAATCAAGAGAAATAAGTTATCTGTTATCAGTAGTGCGTTATCTGTTATGACAAACTTAATAACAGATAACTGGCAACAGTTTACTACCTTTACCATTAAATAAAACTGCTACCATGCGAGTTGCTATTATTGATATGGGTACCAACACCTTTAATCTGCTTATTGCTGAAACCAATGGCGATAGTAGTTACAACATCCTTCACAATGGCAAGTACGCAGTTAAACTTGGCGAGGGAGGTATCGATAAAAAATTTATCGCCCCGGAAGCATGGAATAGGGGATTGGCAGCAATTGAATCGCATATAAATACAATCTCATCATTTAATGTTGAAAAAATTTTTGCCTTTGCCACATCCGCAACTCGTGATGCTGAGAATGGTGCTGCTTTCGTAAATGAAATCTACAATAGACACAAACTAAAGGTTGATGTAATAGCGGGCGAAACCGAGGCTCGTTTCATCTATCAGGGTGTTAAACAGGCTATAGATTTGGGCAATAGCATTAACCTAGTCCTTGATATTGGCGGTGGAAGCAACGAACTTATTCTTTGCAACGCAAAGCAAGCGTTTTGGATGCACAGCTTTAACCTTGGTGTACAGCGGCTTTTACAACAATTCAAACCAAGCGACCCAATAACTCCCGAAGAGGTGATACAAATTGAGCTATTCCTCGATCAAGAGCTTAAACTTCTATTCGAGGCATCAATTAGCTACCTTCCTATTCGGTTGATTGGTAGCTCGGGATCATTTGATACATTCAGGAGTTTATTGACTCATGCAGGAGTCATCCCTTTTACAAAACAAAACTACGCCGAAATACCACTATCAGCATATAATTTACTACACCAAACATTACTAAAATCAACTAGAGTAGAGCGTGTCGCAATGAAAGGAATGGAATCTATTCGGGTTGATTTTATTGTTATAGGATCAATTTTTACAAACTATATCATCAAGAGGTTGGGAATAACCTCTATCTATCATTCAGAATTTGCATTAAAAGAAGGAGTTTTATGGGAATTGATGGATAATGTGCATAAAACATAGTTTTGCGCATGCTTTATCAATATATCATTAGATTATTGAATAAAGTTGCGGATCATTAATATAACGCGAGTTCGATGTAAGCATAACATATTGATCCTAAGCATAGTATTAGATTGTTGCTTTGTCATGCTGAACGAAGTGAAGCGTCTGTTTTCTAGACAATTAGATCCTTCGCTTCGCTCAGGATGACACCTTACATCAAACTGACGTTAATATAAAACCTCCATTATTTCACAACTCCATTTTTTAAAATTAGTGGAACTTAGTACATTCGTGCAAATTCTAATCGCTAAGCCTTATGTCCAAAATACTTGTAATAGACGATGAACGGGCAATCCGTAACACTCTTAAGGAAATCCTTGAATTCGAAAAGCACGAGGTAGATGTTGCAGAGGAAGGCATGAGTGCAATTGAAATGTTTAAAACAGGTAATTATGATGTTGTGCTTTGCGATATCAAAATGCCACAAATGGATGGAATTGAAGTGCTCGATAAGCTTCAGGAACACTCTTCGGAGACACCAGTTATAATGATTTCTGGACATGGAAATATTGATACAGCCGTTGAGGCCATCAAAAAGGGAGCATACGATTTTATTGAAAAACCTCTCGATCTGAATCGTTTACTAATCACAATACGTAACGCCACCGATAAAACAACGCTTATTCAGGAGACAAAAATCCTGAAAAAGAAGGTAAACAAAACCTACGATATTATTGGTGATTCTATAGCAATTAGCAAGGTTAAGGATATTATCGATAAGGTTGCACCCACCAATTCTAGGGTATTAATCACTGGATCAAACGGAACAGGCAAAGAGCTTGTGGCTCGCTGGCTACACGAAAAAAGCAATCGCTCCGATATGCCATTCGTTGAGGTTAACTGCGCAGCAATTCCATCGGAGCTGATAGAGAGTGAACTTTTCGGTCACGAAAAAGGGGCATTTACTTCCGCTATCAAACAGCGCAAGGGAAAATTCGAACAGGCCGATGCTGGAACGCTCTTCCTCGATGAGATTGGTGACATGAGCCTTAGCGCACAAGCAAAGGTTCTAAGAGCCTTGCAAGAAAATAAGGTTAGCAGAGTAGGTAGCGATAAAGACATTGAAGTAAACGTTAGGGTAATTGCTGCTACCAATAAAAATCTCCAAAAAGAGATTGAAGCGGGGCATTTCCGCGAAGATTTGTATCATCGTTTAAGCGTAATCATAATCCATGTTCCATCTCTCAACGATAGAGTTGAGGATATTCCAGCTCTTGTAGATCATTTCATCGAGCTAATTTGCTCGGAGCATGGAATGCCAAAGAAAACAATTAGCCCAAAAGCCATAGAGGAGCTAAAAAAGATAAAATGGACAGGAAATATCCGCGAGTTCAGAAATGTTATTGAAAGGTTAATAATCCTTTGTAGCAAGGAGATAACCGATCAGGATGTTAAAGCATTTGCTAACCCTGTATTTCAGTAAATGTTTTGTCCCATCTATCAAAAAAATATAACTAACCCAAGTTGCTAGCCACTAGTATTTAACATTATAAATGAACTAAGTAACCACCCATTTATAAGCAATACACACCAAACAATTAAATAGTAACAAGGAACTTTTAACTAGCAATTTGAATTAATTATTAAAAAAAGTATTTATTAGAGTTTAGATTTCTTTATTATGCTGCATAAAAGGTTGTTAATAATATCCCTTCTCTTAATATCTGTTTTAGCAAACGCTCAAAATCAACCTAAAGTTGGTCTTTGTCTAAGCGGTGGGGGTGCAAAGGGACTAGCCCACATTGGCTTATTGAAGCTTATTGATTCCCTAGGAATTAAAGTAAATTATATTACAGGTACTAGCATGGGAGGTATAATTGGAGGTCTATACGCCTCTGGTTATACAGGAAAGCAAATTGATAGTATTGCACATTCTGCCGATTGGGACATGTTACTTAATCAATATGTTCCAATGAACCAAATATGCGCAGATGAGAAAGATGAGTATAAAAAATATATCGGAGAAATTCCTATCAACAATTTCCATTTACAGGTAACAGGGATAATTGAAGGGCAAGAACTCCTAACCTTTCTAACACGATTAACTCGCCATGTTAATCATATAAGAGATTTTAAAGATCTACCAATTCCTTTCAGATGTATTGGTGTTGATATTGTAAATATTCAACCCATAATATTAGATCATGGTAGTTTAGCAATTGCCATGAGGGCAAGTATGGCAATCCCAACCGTTTTTAAACCTGTAAAAGTGGAAGGAAAACTTCTTGTTGATGGTGGTGTAATGGCTAATTTTCCTGTCCGACAATTAAAAGAAATGGGAGCTGATTTTATAATTGGCAGTTATACAGGCGGACGATTACTAGATGAACAGGAGATGAATACTATTGACAAACTACTTCTTCAATCATCCATGTTTTATAGTATTAACGAATGCAAAGACGATATTAGGTTATGTAATATCTTTAACAACCTCACTGAAAACATGAAGAATTTTACTACTGGAGATTTTAAAAAAGCTAAAAAAATTATCTCTATTGGCGACAAAGTATCAAGATCGGTTCTTCCTAAGCTTAAAGAATTAGCCCTAATTCAGAAAAATAGAGCAGTTGATTTAAATAAAGAGCAAAGAAAATCACAACCTAAAAAAATAAAAGTTGGAGATATCGTCTTTGATACCCTAAAAAACAAACACCTTGAACAATTCGTTTTTAAAAGGCTAACTTTTAAACCAGGTGATTCAATTACTTATAAAGATTTGGATAAATCGATACAAAATATTTATGGAACCAGAAATTTCTTTAGATCTTTCTATAGTTTAGAAAAGCAAGAGTCTGGGGATTATAAAGTAATAATTAACCTTGAGGAAGATAATAAATTTAGAATTAAGGGAGCATTGCATTATGATAACGAACTAGGTACTGGTTTTATCCTTAATTTAACTGCTAGGAATATATTTGGAAAACCCTCTAGGCTTGTTGCCTCAGTTGATTTAGCCGAGGCACCTAAATGCAGGTTAAATTACAAGAAATACACTAGGGACTCAAAATCTTCCATCTATGCTCAGATATTCAATGAAATAACATCTTTAAAATTATATGATACCTCCAATGGAAAGGTAAGTTCTATCTCAAAAACAAATTATAGTTCTATTAGTATTGGTTATAATAAGGATATAAATATTAATAGTTCATTCAATTTTGGTCTGTCAATCGAAGGTTATAATATAATTCCAAAATATAATAACAAAAGTATCTCCTTTAATGTTCAAGAGTTTGATTATAATATAAATAGTATTTCATTGGGGTTAAAAGGAGTATTTCAATACAATACTCTTAACACTAACATTTTTCCTAAATCGGGGACAGACTTCCTGATCGAGAACAAGTTGGTACTAATACCTTTCGAAAGCCAAGAATTCACAAGAATAACGCCCTACCTCATTATTCATAAGCGAGATAGTATTACACCAACAGGCACTATATCAGTATCGGATACCACTTTGCGTTTAGATACAATGCTAACAAATAACCAAGTATTTTTTAGTCCCTATAACAGGTTATTTATTAAATTTAACCATTATACACCCATTTCAAGAAAAATATCTTTAATTACAAACTTTAATACTGGCTTAATTTTTTATAAATTAATAGATCTAGATACAGCCAATTTAGCTGGTTATAAATACAGTAAAGAGAATCCTACAATAGACAATTTTTATATTGGGGGAGCGGAACAAAGATCAAGAGTTACTAGCTTTGTGCCGTTTTGGGGGGCAAAAGAGGGTGAACTTATTGTTACCAATTTTGTTACAGCCCAACTTGCATTACAATGGGAGCTTTACCCGAAACTATATATTACCCCATCATTTTCATATTACTTTGAAACATCATCTGTGAATAGTTTTATAAAAGATATTATAAATGCAGATCCTTCTGAGGGTAAAAGATATAATCCAAACCCCAAACACTCCTACATGGCTATATATAGCACGGGAATTAATATTGGCTACAAATCCTTCTTTGGTCCAATTAATTTAAATATTTCCAAAATTTCAAAATATGATTATTACAGGATCTACTTTTCGGTAGGGTATAGATTTTAGTTGGGATAAAATCAACAAATATAGTTTGAAATTAAAACGAATCAATGATAAAATTCCATTAAAGAATAAAACACAATTTATTTATAGTCAATCTTTTATTGCTTTTTAGAATTAAATATTGCGTGATTATAAATACATAATTTATTTCCTTGAAGATCAATTTTAAAATTCAATTTTCAACTAACGCAGAGTTAATTCATTGAATATTAATTGGATTATTTGCCTCTATTCAATCTTCTCGCCGATAGTTTTTTCCAAATGCTATGCGCTATATTTATTTCTCTCTTTGTCAGCCCATAACATTCCTCCAAAATCACTTTATTAGTAATTTCCAGAACCTCTTCAATATCTGTCTTATCTCGTATTAGTTTGTCAATTTGAGAAATCAATGAAGCGTTATCTTTGTGATATGGAAGTAATATTTTTTCTGCCTCATTAGGCATTAATTCTAAAACTCCACCGCCATGGCTTCGTCCACAAACTTCTGCAAATGCCAAAGATAATGAATTATAATAACTTGCTGTTAGTGCATTTATATCTGTTCCTTGCTTAACGAAAACTCGGTGCATTGTATCTGTAGTGTATGCTTTTGCTTCATTGATTATTAATCGTGGATAAAGATTATTTCTTCTGATAAAAAGTGCTTCGGAAATTTTCAAAGATGGAACTACAAACCAATCATTTCTAATGCTTGTTTTATAACCCTTGTTAATTCCTAAGCTTTCTCCATATGCAATATATTTTACTGCTCCGTTTTTCTGATTCAGGTTTTGTTTGTCAGGAAATGTAAGAAGATGAGCTTTCGCTTTTGAGTTCTTATTTAACTCCCAATCCTTTTCAGTAAATATTACGCTATTTACTTGAACGCTTCTGCCAACCATTGGTTTTGCATAACCCTGAAGATCATACTCTTCAACAGTTGTGAGAGGAACTGTAAAAAAGGCATTTGACCCTGTTGTTATACCTACTTCAACATTTGCATATTTTCCAAGAGTTGGAATATTTCTATTCTTAGCAATGTTTTCTAAAAAATCTATTTCCTCTTGCTCTAAAAAATAGAAAGTCCATTTATTTGATTTAAAATCAATTTTCTTTTGTGGGCTTTTTAATCTTGTGGTATCGAGGGTATTCAATTCCCTTGCATCCTTTAATTCAATGTGTTCAATATTATGTTCTTTAGTGCCATTCTTTTCACAAAGGAGTAATACTACCTCCTGCTGAATATTTGGAAATACAAGTTTCTCAAATGAAATAATATTAATTTTATTATAAAAGTGAGCAATGAATTTTCGTAACTGTAATGCAAATGAAACTTGCAGAATTTCTGCAGGTAACACAAAACCAATCCTACCGCCTCTTTCTTTCAATAAAAGGGATGAACCAACAACAAACGAAACCCAAGCATTTGTGAGTTTGGAATAAGTCAATCCTGCCTTAATGAAAATATCTCCTGCTTCAACTTGTTGCTGTCTATTAAAAAATTGGTAGCGAATGTATGGTGGATTACCCACAATTAAATCAAAGCGTTGATTAGTATTATTGCAATATGTATGAAAATCATCATTTATGATTTGTTTATCTTTTAAATCAATTTTATCTGCTTTCTGGGCTTCAATTTCATCAAACTCAATTGCTGTAATTGAATTGTATTTTGACTTTAATTCTTTCAACTGTTCAAGAAAAACACCATCACCGCAACTTGGCTCTAGTATATCAAAATCGGTGCTCCCATTAATTCCCCAACGCAAAATAAATTCCGCAATTGGTTCTGGAGTATAAAAACCACCTCTTAACTTCTCTGCTGTTGCGTTCTCAATCAATTTCATTGGTTAAGAAGTTTTTTTAGTTTTTAAATACTTCACTTTTTTCTCAGCAACTTTCAATACTTCACTAGCAAATTCTTCTTCACCCATAACTTTGTATGCAACCGTATCACTTAGAAAAGCAATGGTTAAATCTTTATCACTTACTTTAAAAAAACTTGCAAATTTTTCAATTAGTTGTTTGGTTGGTTTGCGATTGTTTTTTTCAATCTTACCTAGCATAGACGTATCAATTTTCAAAGCCTCAGAAACTTCACGTAATGTAAGACTTCTCTCTTCGCGAAGGTTTTTTATAGTATCTCCAAAGGTTTTTTCAAAAATCATTTTGGACTATTTTTGTCCAAATGTAATAAGGAGCAAGAGAAAAGCAAAGAATAACAATTAAGAAGTTTTCAACATTTTAGAAATTTTATCATTCTATTACAATGTGGAATACATCATCTTCGCTAAGAGGGGAGTAAATATTTAGTGTTTTTCCAGCAATACTATTTTTCTTCAAAAAGGAAATCAGGTCTGATCCCCAATGAATTGTTGTCGGAATATTATCCTGTCCAGATATTCTTTCCAGATCATGACTTATTTTAAGTTCATGCACTCCAATATTATTGCCATCAATAGATATATTAAATTTACACTTTGCAACTTGTAATGGAGAATTATTCTTTCTAATTTCTGACGACCACTTTAAATTTGCAAAAACAAAATTTCTAAAATAAATATTTCGATCTATTTTCTTTCCATCGACTTTAAAATTTGCATCACCTAGTCTTATTACACCCGTTATTGCAGTATTTCCGCTAACTTGTTGAGCATCCGAACTTGGAAGGTTTCTCTTTTGCCAAACCAAACTGCCAATCTCAATTGGATCTTCCGCTTCAAGTTCTTTAAAGACTTTTTCGATTTTTTTATTACCTCTCGACTTGCCTCGAAATGCTTTTGGAATTAATGCTGTTAGTCTTTTAGGAACTGATATATCAGATTTATTTTCACGTTTCTTTCCTTCTGTAGATTGTTTACCATGTTTTCTACTGCGCTGGGTTTCATTTGGCACAATCCCTTTATCAATAAAGTATTGAATGGTTTCTTCGGATATTTTGAAAAGATTGGGATCTTTAAAGTTGAACAAACCAATGTAATAACCCTTTAACTCGTCTAGAAGTTGCTTACCTTGATTATCTGTATTTAAAAACTCTATAAGAAGCGAACTTTCTACATTTCCAAATAATCCTTTTGCTGTAAGATTCGAAGAACCTAGAATCAATTTTGTTTCTTTCGTTCCTTCAAATAGGTAAATTTTAGGGTGAAAGATTGGGGGTTCTACTTGATAAAATATGTAACTATTGATTTTAAGATTATTGATTTCATATAATGCTTCTTTAGAAGTACCATCTTGATCAATACCAACAATTATATTAATGTTTTCAATGTTTTTTTTCGCATTATCAATGTGCTCCGACAAACCAATTATACCTGCTTCGCTCGCAAAAGCAGAAATCCCCGTAAATGTATGAAAACTATTTTGTGATAGAAGATTAATGAGGTGATTACCTACAGAATTTAATGATTCGTGCTCGTAGCCTTGCCCTAATAAGGTTATTTTCATTGTTTTTTAAAACAAATATAATTATTAAAAGCGATTAAATTATACTCTTTGTAGTGTGAATAAGAGGGTTGGCATTGCAGAACTTGCAAAGACTTCGCCAAATTGGTATAATTATTCCCTTTCAAATATCTTTTAATAAAACACTTATAAACATATGATTAAACAATATATCAACCATCCACAATTTGAATTATTTTAATCATTATTAATTTTTAGCAATATAAATGACAATAAATTGTAAATAAAAAGCGTAAATTTGATCACGTTAATATTTTAGATGTTGATTGTCTTAGTTTGCATTAACATTATCTAGATCAATGAAACGTTTCTTTGTCGTACTCATATTGGCTGTTGTTTTTGCGCTAATTGCCCTCTACTTTATTAAACCCGAAATTGTAGAGAAAATCTGGCTTTGGGTTGTAGGGCTTTTGGGAACAATTATCGCTTTCTTTCAACGAACAATTAAATGGATTGGAGATCAAATCGATAATCTAACGCATAAAAACTCAAACAATACTTCCACAGAAAAAATCGCAAATTGCGATTATTTTATGCAAATAGTTAGGTACTCCCGTACTGGCAATCGAATTCTGGGAATGGTTTTTATTGATGGTAAGTTCATTGGTATCTCCAACGAAAACGCTCAAAACAGTTTAGGTATTTATCAACTTAACATTAAAAACAACACCATAACCCTTTCCAACGAAAGTTCAGCTCTATCATTAATACCGTTGGTTAACAATATTTCAAACGAGCAGGACATACTATTTTCTGCCGACCAGAACGCTCAAAATACGGATACCAATCAAGCCTACAATTCAATTATTGAGCAATTATCCGCTTGGTTAGAAAATGAGACGAAGCCTAGCCTTCAAATATCCAATTCCGATATCTTTCAAAAAAATCAACAATAAACAAAGTATCAGTACAACCATTTATACATAGAATCATTAAGTAAGAAATAACTAAAAATCAAGGTCATGGGAAAAATACTTGACGATGCAAAAAAATCAGTTCACAACCTGAATTTGATATTCTTTTGGGCAATACTATTTGTAATAGCATTGATCCTAATCATGATAATTGTAACAGTTTTTCAGCTGGTTTTCGGAAATATCAATGTATATAGTTTTGTAGCCATCAATCTGATACTGATATGGTTAGGATTGCTTATCGGGTATCTAGCCTGGGCTATATATTTCTATAATATCAACCTTGGCCTTACCAACGAGAGCTGGGCAGAGCTTAAAGAACAAAGCAAAAGCGAAGCAGAATCGATGGCCACTGAGCAAAAATTGACTCAGAAATACGCTGGCCCTGAGGATAATCTTTATAAAGAACAAAGCCTTGGACTTCCTCCGGGAACTATCCGTGGAACATTGGCTTTAACACTGATGATAGGCGGTTTGTCCCTATTTATTTACTCCATGGGAGGCCCAAAGCTTCAGGAAGGGAATAGCTTTATTTACGATAATTTCGAGTTCTTTAAGACCGCATTTTTGATGATGATTGCATTTTACTTTGGATCAAAATCACTGGAATACTTAAGGAAAGACAACCCTGGTGGTATTATACTGAAACGATTTAACAACCAAACCTCACAGGTTGAAAACACTCAACCATCATCTAGTTCAAATGCAGATACTTCTAATGTTACAGTTACACCATCATCTCAAACTCTACAACAAACCACGCAAACAACAACAGTTGCTAGTTCAAAAATGCAAAGTTCGCCAGTAATGGCGAAAAAAGAACCAACTGCAACCCTAACTGCACAAGGTGACAACTTCGTTATAGAACACAAAACACTTGATAACGATGACATTGAGGAAAGCTGTAAGACATTAAACATTGAACCAGCCGCTATGCATGCGGTTATAGAAGTAGAGTCAGGCGATTCAGGATTTTTTGAAAACGGTCAGGTAAAAATTCTATTCGAAGGCCATGTGTTTTGGAAACATTTAGCCGATAGAAAAGCAAAAGGGTTAATACCACAAGGGCCAGAGTATTACGCTCCAACCTACCCAGATATCGTTTACAAGGACTGGACAAGACAATATTATCTTGTTGATGAAAAGGAATATTTACGGTTGGAAAAGGCAATGCTTATTGATCGCGATTCAGCATATCTGTCAACCTCATGGGGCAAATTCCAAATCCTAGGAGAAAACTTTGAGGCTGCAGGTTTTAAAGGAAAAACAATAAGTGATTTTGTTGAGGCTCAAAAAATATCGGAAATGGAGCATCTAAAAGCGTTTATTGCTTTTATTTCCAATACAATATATAAAGGTAAAAATCTAATAAGTTACTTACAAAGCAAAGATTGGAGCAGTTTTGCACGTGCTTACAATGGACCTAGCTACGCCGAAAATAAATACGACATTAACCTAGAGCAGTCCTATCATGATTTCTCTATTCGCATGAATACCAACATAAAAGCCACGCTCACAAGGAAAGAATATGAAACCAAGCAAACACTGGGCGATTTAGTGGTTGAAGAAGGTGGAAGTACAATATTTAACTGTAAAACCTTAGAACTCCCAGATCTAAAAAATCAAAGGAATATTAGCTGTATCCCAAATGGTACATACACAGTTCTAAAAAGAAACAGCGAAAAATATGGTACCCATTTTCAGCTATTGAATGTCCCCGATCGGTCAATGATACTAATCCATTCAGGCAACTACTATACTCATACTAAGGGCTGTATTTTAGTTGGTTCAAATTTTCAAGATCTTAATCAGGACGGTATGCGCGATGTAATTGAAAGCAAGAATACCCTAATCAAACTATATGCTTTAATGCCCGATAAGTTTGAACTTAAAATTTGCTAAAATGAAGCGTTTTGCACTAGTAATAGTATTAATAATTGTTCTATCCGCTTCGTGTTCCAGACCTGATGAGGGTTTGGTTGTTAGCAAAATTCAGAAAGCCTCAAAGTTGGCTACTGCTGAATTTACTCTAAACAAAGCCGTTATTGCCACCAAAGGAAAAACTTTTCTGTGGGTAATTAAGCTAAACGAGGCAATTTTTGTGGCTAATACACAGGCAATTATTAAAGCGGGCGTAGATCTAGAGAAGCTCAAAAAGGAAGATGTTGATATTGATGGAAAATCCATTCGAATAAAAATGCCTTATATAGAGATTCTTAACTTCTCGTATCCTATTGATAGGGTTAAAATCGATTCCACTATCAGCGAGGATGCCTTTATGAATAAGTTTTCCATTCAGGATTACGACAAAATACTTGAGGAAGCAGAACTTAAAATTCGCGATGTTATTCCTTTTATAGGCATTGAAGAATCTACCAAGCAAAAAACTCGTGCCTTGCTTGAAACTCTTCTTCGGAGTTTGGGATACACCGAGATATACCTAGAATTTAAAAATGGATTGCAAATCGATGGTGTTGTTCTAAAGCCCTCGGTGGCAGACTCGTTGCTTTTTAAGAATTGAGAAATTTATATAGCGTGATATTTAATAGATATTAAAGTGGATCAATGTGGGTAGGATTTCCCCCTTTTTTAAGGGGGAACAAAAGGGGGTAAATTAGAAATATTAAAATTACCACCCCTACCCCTCCTTAAAAAAGGAGGGGATTCACCACACAAAGTACCGCTCAAAAATGGCACATATGGTTAACATTCATAATTTTTACAATACTTATATAGTCTCTGAAAACAGGAGGTAATTATGATAATCTCGTTCTTGCTTAAAAATATACGTTCCATAATCGATGCGCTGATAATTGCTGCCATAATAGTAGTTTTTGTAATATTCGATCCCTTTAAATGGTTTAACACTGGCATTAATATTCGCAACACTCCTGTTTCGGTGCAAAACATTAGGGAAATAAGGCAGCTTATCACAGCCGAATACTATGGCGAGGCCATTGCTTCGCTTTCCGAAAGTTATATGGAAGAAATTGCCCCTAAAAAGATAAATGAGGAAGGGCAAAATTTATTTATCAATTTAATAACAGCCGTTGACTCTCTTAGAAAAACAGACAAACCAGGATGGTTTACTTTCGATGCAATTCATAAATGGAATATCGAGAGTCGTCTAGGCGAGTATTTCCCATGGATAACACATAGTAAACTTTACCCCAACTTAATGAAATGTCTATGTGATACTATTAATAAGGGATTACCCGCAAATAAAAAATTCGATACTAAAAAATTGCTATTTGAACTATATGATAATAAGGGAATATGTAAAGGCAGTAGCTTTGAAATTTCCAAAGAAACTGAATTAGTTAATTTGACTAAATATTTTAAATCAGATATCAAACTCCAAGAAAAGAAAAAAAATATCGTTTACATAGGTCGTGGCTGGGTAAAAGCAGGTATCGATTTTGGAAAACTTAAACCCGATGATATTTTCTACAATTCTAGCAACAGCACCTTATATATCAAAAATTGCGAACCCGAAATCCTAAATTGCGATATTAATCCTTGGTTCATTCCCAACAAGGTTAAAGGATTTGAATTGATAAAGCAGAAAGGAAGTTTTGACAATCCTTTTGCCGAGGCCGTTAAGGTAAAAAAGGCTTGTATCGAAAACCTTCGCCTTCAGGCGATGAATAGCGGAATCATTAATCAAGCACGGAAAAATGCACGCGAAAGCCTTATGAACCTCTTTAGCCTTCTGATGGATAGTAATGTTAAACAGGTTGTATTCACCAAGAATAAATTTGAACAAATACTAAATGAGATTCAGAAAGATACGCTAATATCCAACCAAGAGGCAGTATTTATCAATGAACTTACGGCTAAAAGTTTGAAAGATATTGATACAGCCTTCTACTCCGATTATCGCATGCAGCTAGCGGATCTTAGCGGTTTTTGCAGTAAACTACAATCGTTTAAATATGCTGGCAATCCTGTAAATGGTATCTCGCTTGATATGGCTCCATTCCTACAAAACGATAAAATTGATACCATTGAACTCGATAAAGCCATAAAGATTTTATGCACAACCGCTTATCGTGATTCGGCTGCTATAAAGAATGACATGTATAGACTAATGGCTAGCTACAGAATTCCCCAGAACGATTTTATCGATAGCAGCTTAACAAAAGGAATAATAAACTACCATCCTAAAACCGATTTTCAATACAAGATGGCTAGTTTAACCCGAATCTACCGCGATAGCCTTTACAACCGTGCGTTGAATAAATGCACCAAAGTTTTAAAAACACCCAAAAACCGCTATGCAATTTGGTTTAAATCCAGAGTAGACTACGATAGTACCCTAATTCAAACAGCACGATACCTCCAAACAAAATGCGATGCCAATATGCTGAAAGTAGATAAATCAGCTTTAATCAACCTTAGTAAAGATACAACCCAAGTAAAGCGTATTCTGGGGGTTTTTAGAGAAAATGTGGAGATAGTAAAGAAAAAGTAAGCATTTGATATTATTAGGGCATTTAAAACTATCGCAAAATGCGATATGTTGTTCTTCCCTTAAAATTTCACCCAAACTCTTTAATAAACCTCCCAACCCTCCTTGAAAAGGAGGGCTAATTGAGTTTTGGAGTTTGGTTTGTTTTTAGAAGAAAAGTTGTATCGTCCTGAAAAAAGTTGACAGATTTTTCTAATCCTAAGCGGAGTTGACAAAACATAATTTTCGGGTAATGATGAGCCGGAAGATAGTTTTGCTTCAGACAGAAGGGGCTAGATGCCCCGCCT